>NZ_JBCLNI010000019.1:0-66094 GCF_039062885.1 Blautia sp. 2227st1_G12_2227SCRN_220401
AAAAACACCATATAGATTTTTTGTACGCCGCCGCCCGCCATCGAGCAGAGTTTTACACCTAATTGGGGATAAAACAGTTGATGGCGGGCGGTGGCATCGTACTGATTGGAATAAACCTGATTCCACAGCTTGCAACTTTGTTTGGATAAATAAATGGGTGGAATAACCGAAAAAATAACAGAGTTCATAAAGGATCTGCTAACAGGCTGGATCACATCAAACCTGGATACCATGTTCACCGATGTAAATACCAAAGTAGAAACGATTGCTACAGAGGTTGGGAAAACACCCCAAAATTGGAACAGTGGCATTTTTTCCATGATAAAAAATCTGTCGGATAATGTCATTGTCCCCATTGCGGGGATGATTATTACATTTGTACTGTGTTATGAGCTGATTTCCATGATTATGGAAAAAAACAATATGCACGATACGGATACGTTTATGTTTTTCAAATACATTTTTAAGATGTGGGTAGCGGTATATCTGGTTACTCATACTTTTGATATTGCGATGGCAATTTTTGATGTAGCGAATCATGTGGTATCCAATGCTGGCGGTATGATAACCGGTTCCGCATCTATTGATGTTACAGAAGCATTGAAAACGCTTCTTGAAACGCAGATTGAAGATATGGGAATCGGAGAATTACTGGGGCTTGGTCTTGAAACGATGCTGGTCAGTTTATGTCTAAAAATCATATCAGTCCTGATTACCGTCATTTTATATGGACGAATGATAGAAATATATCTTTATGTCTCTGTGGCACCTATTCCGTTTTCAACATTTACGAACAGGGAATGGGGAAGTATTGGAAATAATTACGTGAAGGCATTATTAGCGTTGGGATTCCAGGGATTTTTTATGATGGTATGTGTTGCGATTTATGCAGTTCTGGTAAATGCTATTACAGTTGCGGATAATCTTCATACAGCTATCTGGTCAGTTGCAGCATATACAGTTATTTTATGTTTCAGCCTGTTTAAGACCAGTTCCCTGGCAAAATCAATCTTCAATGCACATTAGGAGGAAACAAGAATATGGCATATGTTCCAGTGCCGAAAGATTTTTCAAAAATAAAGACAAAATTAGCACTGAATTTAACTAAAAGACAAATTATATGTTTTTTTCTGGCAGGAATTTGTGGTGTTCCGGTCTATTTGCTGACAAAAGCAGGACTGGGAACAGATGTGGCAGCAACGCTTATGATCATAGTGATGCTGCCATTTTTCTTTTTTGCAATGTATGAAAAGGATGGATTTCCAGCAGAGAAAATATTGCTTCACATTATCCGGCAGAAATTTTTAAGACCTGGAATCAGGGTCTATCGTTCCCAAAACTTATATGACCGGATTATAGAGTACGATAAATTAGAGAAAGAGGGTGCATGGCTTGAGAAAAAGGCAAAAGAAGCCAGGGAAGCGAGAAATCCGTTCCATTTCCTTAAAAAAGCAGACCGAAAAAAATAAGAAACAGAAAACCGGACTTACGAAAGAAGAAAAAAAGCGTCTGAAAGAACTTCGGATGATAAAAGCGGAGAATCAGAAGAAGAGGAAGCCTTTTACAGCGCAGGATACGATTCCATATAAGGAAATATATAAGGATGGTATCTGCAGGACGGATGATAACTATTATTCAAAAATGGTGCAGTTTTACGATATAAATTACCAGTTAGCGCAGAATGATGATAAAGCGGCTATTTTTGAGAACTATTGTGAGTTCCTGAATTCATTTGATAGCTCTGTTGAGGTACAAATTACATTTCTTAATCAACAGGTGAATTTTGATGAGTATGCAAAAAATATTGATATTCCAGAGCAGGATGACTGTTTCAATGATATTCGGAAAGAATATTCGGATATGTTGAAAATGCAGCTTTCCAAAGGAAATAACGGGCTTGTAAAAACAAAATATATCACATTTTCCATTAAAGCGGATAATCTGCGAAATGCAAAATCCAGGCTGGAGAGAATTGAAGCCAGTGTGTTGAATAATTTTAAGGTGATGGGAGCCATGGCAGAGCCTTTAAATGGAGTAGAACGTCTGAAAATTCTGCATGATGTGATGAATATGGACACAAAAGAATCTTTCCATTTCCATTATGGGATGGTTGCAAAAACAGGTCTGCAGACAAAAGACTTTATTGCACCTACCGGATTTGATTTTCGTAATGACAGCTATTTTCGGATGGGACAGACTTTTGGATGCGTGTCATATTTACAGATTACATCACCAGAACTTACGGATAAGCTGCTGGCAGATCTGCTGGATCTGGAAGAGAATCTTATCATCAATATGCACCTGCGTCCCATTGATCCCAAGGCAGCTATTAAAAGTCTGAAAAGTACGCTGTCAAATATTCAGAAAATGAAAATTGAAGAACAGAAGAAAGCGGTCAGAAGCGGATATGATATGGATATTATTCCAACGGACATTTCTACATACGGAGAGGATGTGGAGGGATTGCTCAATGAAATCCAGTCCAGGAATGAGAAACTTTTTGAACTTACTTTTTTGCTGATGAATACAGCGGACAATAAGAGAAAACTGGACAATATTGTGTATCAGACGGCAGGAATTGCTCAGAAATATAATTGTAATATACGGAGACTTCAATATCAGCAGGAACAGGGACTTGTGGCATCACTGCCACTGGGAATGAACCAGACTGGAATACAGAGAATTATGACTACGACTTCTACAGCAATCTTTGTTCCGTTTACCACACAGGAACTTTTCCAAGGCGGTGAAGCTCTTTACTATGGCTTAAATGCACTGTCAAACAATCTCATTATGGTGGATCGGAAACGATTGAAAACACCTAACGGCCTGATTTTGGGTACTCCTGGTTCCGGTAAGAGTTTTGCAACGAAAAGGGAAATTCTCAATGTTTTCCTGATTACAGACGATGACATTATTATCTGTGACCCGGAGGGAGAATATTTTCCGCTGGTAAATGCCTTAAATGGTGAAGTTATTAAAATCAGTGCAAAAAGTAATGATTACATCAATCCTATGGAAGTGAACCTGGATGTTATTTATCATCCGGAGAAATACAGGATTAATGGCGATGTGGAGGATATTGATACCATTATTGCTGATAAAGCAGAGTTTATCACATCTTTCTGCGAGGTCATTATGAAGAAACCTCAAAATGCAGAATTAAATGGTGATGAGGTTTCCATGATTGACCTGTGTGTAAAAGACATTTATAAAAAATATCTTTACAATGATCCAAAATCGGAAAATATGCCGACTTTGCAGGATTTCTATGAACGTCTGAACTTTTATGCACCAGATAAACCAGCAGCACAGAACATTGCCAACAGTCTGCAGTTGTATGTAACAGGATCGCAGAATGTATTTAACCATCGAAGTAATGTTGATACGCAGAACAGAGTGGTATGCTTTGATATCCGGGAACTTGGAACCACATTACGAAAAGCAGGGATGTTGATTGTCCAGCATATGGTTTGGACAAGAGTATCACAGAACCGCAGTCGCAGGAAATCAACCCGTTATTATGTGGATGAATTTCACCTTTTGCTGAACCAGCCACAGACTGCTAATTATTCTATTGAAATGTGGAAGAGATTTCGTAAGTGGGGTGGAATCATTACAGGAATCAGCCAGAATGTAACAGATTTTCTTGGCTCTCTGGCAGTAGAAAGTATTGTGGGAAACAGTGATTTTATCCTGATGTTAAATCAGCACAGTGGGGATCAGAAGATCCTTGCGGAGAAATTGAATATTTCCAAACATCAGATTTCTTTTGTAAATAACAGTAATGCAGGAGAAGGGCTGCTTTTTTACGGAAATGTAATCATACCTTTTGCAGACAGATATCCGCAGGATACCAGAACCTATGCTTTGATGAGTACTAAACCGGATGAGATTCAGACTTAACGGACAAAAAAGCAGAGGTGAGGTACATTGGGAAAACAAAAATATACGGCGAAAGAGAAGAAAGTCAGCCGTATGACCAGAAATGGTCTGGTTGAGGAAAATCTTGCAACAAAGGAGACCAGAAAAGTTACAAACAGCGATCAGGAGTTGTCTTATAAACAGAAGGATGTAGAACAGGCATTTATTACTTCTGAAAAGAAGAAAAACTCTCATAAAAAAGCTGAAAAGAAACAATTTTCCGAAAAAGTTCAGGAGGGAAATCCTGCGAAAAAAGAAGAGGCTGCAAACAGTCCTCCGGGAAAACGAAAAACACAGGGACGGTACAGATACCGGGACAAGCCTGCAGGTGTTTCTGTGGATTCAGCGGTAGAAATACGTGAGCGCAAAGAAAAACACAGGAGCCAGTATCAGCGACAGAAAAAGAAACAGCAGAGCCTGCAGTTTGGAAAACTGGAGACAGATGGAAGTCTGAAGAAAGAAAAGAAAACTTCGTCTGAAACAGATGGAGGATATTTTCAGGCAGAGAAGAATGATGTTTCTACAAATCGAAAAAAAAGAACGCAGAAATATAGCCGAAAAACAATAAAAACTTATCAGGAAGTGGATAAGGCTGCAAGAAAACAGGAAGCTGAAAGGCAGAACAAAATTCCGAAAGATTCTGTTTATATCAAGAAAACAAATGAGGAACAGAAAGCAAAGGTAAAGTATCATTTATATTTCGATAAAAAAACAGGGAAAACGGATGGTAAAAAGAAAACATTGTCTTCTGTTCCCCAAAAAGTATTAAAAAATGCAGTATATCAGAAAACAGGCGAGGAAGAGGAGGAAAACAGTGCTGTAGATGCAGCGCATAAGCTGGTGCGTTCGAGTGAGTGGATATTACAGGAACATAGCAGTCGAAATATCCGGAAGAATCGCAGTCAGATACATAAAGAAAACCGTTTAGAGCAAAAAGTCTGGAAGAGTGCAGCCAGGTATCAATATCAGAAATATCTGGAAGAACATCCAGAGATGCAGAAAAAGCTGATCAGAAAATTAATACAGAAGCAGAGGATTAAGCGAGAGTATCAGATGGCATACCGGGCTGGGAAGATTGCAAAAGAAACAAAAGACACCTCAATCCGGTCAGTAAATCTTGCTACTAAAATTGCAAGAAAGGCACAGGAAGTATTTGTAAGAAATGTAACTACTCTGATCTCATTGGGGTTGTTATTGATTTTGCTTCTTTCTGTAATGACAGGATTTGCTTCCTGTTCGGCTATGTTTTCTAATGGAATTTCTACGGTAATCGCTTCCAGTTACATTGCGGATCCGGACGAAATTGAAAAAGCAGAGTTGTATTATACGCAGTTGGAAGCCAGTCTTCAGCAGAAAATAAACCAGATGGAAGCCCGGTATCCAGGAAAAGATGAATACAGATATAACATTGGTGAAATCGGCCATGATCCCCATACATTGATCAGTTATCTGACTGCCAGGTATGGGGATTTTAAGTTTGAAGAGATAAAAGGAGAACTGGAAACAATTTTTTCTTTACAGTACGGAATCACCATAGAGGAAAAAAGTGAAACCCGGCAGGAAACATCTACGATACAGGTAGGGCAGTCATTGGGAAATGTGGTGACCAGTGGATATTGTAACTGTCCCATCTGCTGTGGCGTGTGGAGTGGAGGACCGACTGCTTCAGGGGCAATGCCACAGGCTAATCATACGCTTGCGGTTGATGCTGCAAACCCATTTCTTCCAATAGGGACGAAAGTAGTGATGAATGGGATTGAGTACACCGTAGAAGATACTGGAAACTTTGCCCAGTATGGTGTCCAGTTTGATGTTTATTATGATAATCACGCAGTAGCTGAGGCACATGGTCATCAGACCTGGGAATGTTTTCTGGCAGAGGGCAATCAGAACTCTGTGGAAGTTACCCGTACAGTAACTGCAGATGTACTGAATGTTTCCGTTCAGGCAAAACCGCTTAGAAGTGTTATTCTGTCCAGAATGGAAGAGGATGAGCAGGAAATTTATGAAGAGGTCTATTCCAACAGAGGAAATTTACAGACATATAAAACTCCGGTTGAGTTAAACTGGTATGCCTATATCAGTACTTATTATGGGTATTCTGTAAACAATGGAACCGGGCAGACACAACTTCACAGAGGTGTGACGGTTAATGTACGACAGGGAACAGAAGTGAAGTCAGCGATGAATGGTTTTGTTGTAGATGTAGGATATAGCGGAACTTTTGGAAATTATGTAGTTACGCAGGATAAAAAAGGTGTGCAGATTAAATACGCTTATCTGCAGAGCATTTCGGTAGCAAATGGTCAGGAAGTAACAACAGATACTGTAATTGGTACAACGGGAAGTACAGGAAGTGCAACCGGAAGCCAGTTATATTTGGAACTGGTCAAAGATGGGGAATATTATAATCCTGTTTTTTATATCAGTACCGGAGATAGCGGGCTGTATGGTGGAGGCGGCAGTTATGATGATGAGACTGTGCGGAGATTATTTGCGGAAGCAGACAAATATCTTGGTATGCCGTATGTATGGGGCGGTTCCAGCCCGGAGACTTCTTTTGACTGTTCTGGTTTTGTAAGCTATGTGTTTACCAATTCGGGTGTCTGCAATATGGGAAGACTTACTGCACAGGGAATTTATGACATTTGTATGCCTGTATCACCAGAAGAAGCAAGACCAGGAGATATTATCTTTTTCACTGGGACGTATGATGCGGGAGAGCCGGTTACCCACGTAGGAATTTATGCCGGAGATGGACAGATGATCCATTGTGGAAATCCAATTCAGTATACGTCCATTAATTCTGCATACTGGCAGTCTCATTTTTATGCTTTTGGCAGGCCATAAGGAGGGGCGTTGTCTAATCATAATAAAGTTTGATAATTTGATAAAAAGAGTGACATAGAAATAAAAAAGTTATACAATAAAATCAAAGGAAGAAAATGATAAAAAGGTATGACATTGCGAACATGAAATAATAAAAAAGCATGACATCGGGGTGGTGGATATGGCAAAGAGAACACGAACATGGAATGAAGCCAAATACCGCAAATATCTTGCTGAAGGGAGAACTTATGGAATATAAGCCATGGGTTCAAGTTCAGGATTTCCCTTCTAAGGGGATAGTTTCGCGTGTAAAAGGCCGTACTACGGGAAGAATCCATCACCTGATGTCAAACTTGGAATTACGATATTTCCTTCTGTTGGATTGGTCTGAAAAAACAATAGATATCCGGGAACAGTTCCCTCTTGATGAAATATCAGAAGCTATTGGAATTGCAGATGCCTGTGGCATCCGGTATCCTTGTGATAACGTCAGTGGTTTCCCGTATGTATTGACAACAGATTTTCTGATCACGGTAAATGGTGGTTATGTTGTAAGGGCAATAAAACCCAAAACAGAACTCCAAAAACTGAGGGTAAGGGAGAAACTTGAAATAGAGAGGCGTTACTGGTTAAAGAGGAATGTCGAGTGGAGAATTGTAACAGAAGATGAGATTCCCAATACAAAGATGTAGATGATTTCAGAGGACTAGGGTTGATGTATGAAGTAGAAGGTGGATTTTCTTATTCTCAGAGAGCCTTCAAGCTTTTAGAACATGCCTTGGACTATGAAGGGAAAGTGAGTATTCCGGAGAAATTTCCTGAAAGAAATGTGTTTACGGTGGCTACAAATGATGATATTGAAGCACTATTTAAGAACTAATAAATAAAACTGTTATCTGAATAGGAGGATACCGGATTATGAAGATTGAATCTATAAAGATAAAGAATTTTAGAAGCTATAAAGAAGAAACGGTAATTTGTTTTGATGATCTTACAGTATTAGTTGGTAGAAATGACATAGGTAAATCTACAATCCTTGAGGCGTTGGATATTTTCTTTAATGATGGAGGCGGGGTAATTAAGATTGATAAAACTGATCTTAACATCCAGGCATCAAAAAATGGTGACAACGAAACTGTCATTTCTGTATGTTTTTCAGAATTGCCAGAGTCGATTATTATAGATTCAGCAGTGCAGACCACGCTTAGCAATGAATATATGCTGAATTCTGATGGCTTTCTGGAAGTGGTAAAGAAGTATAAAAGTGGCGGAAAGGCTTCCGTATTTATCCAGGCGAAACATCCGACGAATGCTGATTGTAAAGATTTACTTCTTAAGAAGAATGCAGAACTTAAACGAATTGTCACGAGTAAAGGCATAGAATGTGAAAACCAGAGCGTCAATGCAATAATGAGAAGATCTATCTGGGAGCATTATGCAGATGACCTTAATTTGCAGGATATCGAGATTGATGTTTCAAAAGAGGATGCAAAGAAAATCTGGGATAAGTTGTCTTCTTACATGCCCGTGTATTCTCTGTTTCAGTCAGATCGTAAGAACAGTGATGGTGACAGCGAAGTTCAGGATCCGTTAAAAGAGGCAGTTAAGCAGATCATCAATGATGAAGGATTGCAGCAAACTTTGGCTTCGGTAGCAGAGGTTGTAGAAACAAAGCTGAAGGAAGTTTCAAGTAGGACTCTGGAAAAGTTGCGGGAAATGGATCCTGCTGTTGCAAACAGCCTGAATCCGGTTATCCCTACTGCTGACAAGTTAAAATGGGCGGATGTATTTAAGGCGGTGTCAATTTCAGGTGATGAGGATATCCCTATCAATAAAAGGGGAAGCGGTGTCAAGAGGCTCGTCCTGTTAAATTTTTTCAGAGCAGAAGCTGAGAGGAGAGCTGCTGAAGGTGATAATACAGGTATTATTTATGCGATTGAAGAGCCGGAAACTTCCCAGCATTCCAATAATCAGCGAGTGCTGATAAAAGCATTAAAGGAACTTGCTCAGGCGGCTAATACACAGATTTTGCTTACAACACATAGCCCTGTTATTGTAAAAGAACTTGACTTTGAAAATCTTCGCTTGATTTATGAAGATGAAGATGGAAAACGCGTACTCTCAGTGGAACCGGCAGTTCTACAGTATCCTTCATTAAATGAAGTGAATTATGCAGCTTATGGAGAGGCAACAGAGGAGTACCATAATGAATTATATGGATTTCTGGAATTTCAGCAATGGCTTAATGATTACAAAACAGGAAGGCCGCAAAGACCATATCTGTATGTGAAAAATGGTAACACAAAGACATGGAACCTTGATCTGACGGAATATGTCAGACATCAAATCCATCATCCAGAAAATCATAGCAACACACACTTTACTCAGAGTGAATTGAGGCAGTCTATTGAAGATATGAGGCTCTATATTAGAAATCGTGCTGAAACGGAAGGAATATGGGATCCGATTCCGGACGGTGAATAAGACTGCTTACATAAACTATATAAGAAAACTGAATAAAGAGATTTACTTAAAAGGATGCAAAAGCCGCGAAAAGCAGATGCGTCCTTTTTTGTGTTCAAAGTAGAGAGGAGGTGATACCTTTGATTTTATTGGAGAGAATTATTGTCAGACTTTTTTATGATTATCATGAAAGGAAATATCAAACTTTTTTGTGAAAGGACAGGCGTATTTGAACATTGAACGAATAAAAGAAGAACTTGCAAGAACCTACGCTAAGATTGAAAAGCTACAGAAAAAAGCAAGGGATCTGGAAGAACAGAAGAAACAGGCAGAGGATATGGAGTATCTGAAAATTATCCGAAGCAATGGAGTTTCCGCAGAGGAACTTCAGTTGATGATTGATATCAGCAAGGAGGAACAAAAAAAGATATTGGAAACCAGAGAAAAGGAGTAGACAGAAAATGAAGAAATTTCATAAAAGAGCAGCTGTATTTTTAACCGCAGCTACGTTAGCAGGACTTCCGGTAGGAGCTTTCTTTTATAGTTCGCCCGGAAGTCTGACTGTATGGGCAGATAATGTAGAAGTGGAATCATCAGAAGAAAGCAGCCTGGAAGATGTTGATTTTTCAGATGGATCAGAAGCTGAAATTCATGCAGATCCAGTGGAACAGGCACAGGAAGATGCAGGAAATGATGTGACGGAAACACCAGAAGTAGGGATTACCTTTACAGAACCCGAAGGCTGGCAGACAGATACGGCAACCGTAAAAATTCAAGTGGAAGATACAAAGAATACAGGTGCTTTTTCTATTGCAAAAGTAGAAGCAAGACTTTCAGAAAATGGAGGATGGTCAGACATAACCGGAAATATGGAAGTATCCATCTCTTCTAATTGTAGTGTTTATGTGAGAGTTACCGATCAGAATGGAAATACTTATGAGCAGAATCGTTACATAGAGTGTTTTGATAAAACCAAACCAACTATTATTGCGGCTGCGAAGAATGGGATACTGATTGTGCAGGGAGTTGATGCGGAATCGGGAATTGCTGCTTTGTATGTCAATGGAAATGAATTCACAGAACTGACGAATAATACATTAAATGTCCGTTTGCAAAAAGCGGATACTTCCTATGAATACTTTACCCTGCAGGCAAAAGACAAAGCAGGAAATATGTCAGAGATCTATAAAGTAGGAAACCCTTATTATGAAAATCCAGATGCAGTAAAAGAGAATACAGAGGTTTCCGGAACGGAGCAGAATGCAGCTTCTTTGCCAGCCGATGGAACTGCAAGTAAGCCCACCAGTGCTACGGCAACCGTAACGGAACATCAGACAACGAACGAGACTGCTACTGCACCAACAGAACCAGAAAACACAGGAAATGAAACAGATACAGAAGCAGATACCGGACGGGTGCAGGGAGAAAGTTCTGCTTCCGGCATGACAACAGGAACAGTTCAGGACAAAGGGGGAAAGGAATTTTATACGATCAAGACAAAAAGTGATAAGGTTTTTTATCTGATTGTAGATAAGGATAAAACGGATGAAAATGTTTATCTTCTTACAGAGGTAGGCGAAAATGATCTTTTGAACTTTACGGATACCAACATGGTCACACTTCCACAGAACCAGGCTATTGCAGAATCCGCACTGCCACTTGAAACAGAGAAGATCACAGAGATACCGGAACCAGAAGTTACGATCATACCGGAAGAAAAGGAAGAACCTGAGAAGAAAAGCAATAATTCCGGCACGATTTTATTAATGCTGCTGGTTCTGGCAGGAGTTTGTGGTGCTTACTATTATTGGAAATTTATGAAAGGAAGAAATACTTCTTTTGATTATGAAGAGGACGAGGACGACGATGAGGAGGAAGATACAATTCGTGAGGATGATGAAGAATTAGAAGAATATGAAATGGAAGGTGAAGTAGAAGACGAAGAATCAGAGGAATAACTTTGTTTCACTTAATTACAGCGACAGGTGCAGAAAGGAGATAGAAAATTGCAGCTTGTAATTGCGGAAAAACCCAGCGTAGCCAGAAACATTGCGAAGGTGCTTCATGCCACAAACGTAAAAGATGGCTATCTGGAAGGAAAAGAGTATCTGGTTTCCTGGTGTATTGGGCATTTGATTGAACTGGCCAGTGCAGATCAGTACCGGGATGACTGGAAAGCATGGAAATATGAAACACTTCCCATGATTCCGGAGAATTGGAAATATCAGATTAAAGAAAGTACAAAAGGGCAGTTTCGGGTTTTAAAGGAACTGCTTCACAGAGCAGATATCACAGAAGTTATATGTGCAACAGATGCAGGAAGAGAAGGGGAGTTGATTTTCCGTCTGGTATATAACCAGGCAGAATGTAAACTTCCCTTTAAAAGACTGTGGATTTCTTCCATGGAGGAAAAAGCAATTCTGGAAGGATTTCAGCAGCTGAAAGATGGACATGAATATGATGATCTTTATTATTCTGCAGTGGCGCGAAGTGAAGCAGACTGGCTGGTAGGAATTAATGCCACCAGACTGTTTACGGTACTGTATCACCATCGGTTGATTGTAGGTCGGGTGCAGACACCTACACTTGCAATGCTGGTGGAACGGGAAAAGAGCATCGAGAACTTCCAGAAAGAGAAGTATTATCTGGTTCATCTTCTGATGGATGGATTGGATGCTGTAAGCAATCGGATAAAAGAGAAAAGTGCTGCCGTTCAGATGATGGAGGATATGAAGGATGAAACTGCACAGATTCTTTCAGTAAAGAAAGAGAAGAAAAAGGTACAGCCGCCGAAATTATATGATCTGACCACATTACAGAGGGAAGCAAATCGTCTTCTTGGATTTACGGCACAGCAAACCTTGGACTATACCCAAAGCCTTTATGAGAAGAAACTGGTGACGTATCCAAGGACGGATAGCCAATATCTTACAGATGATATGGAAGAAAATGCTCTTCTAGTTGTCGGGGCAGTAAATAGTATGTTTCCTGAAATGTCAATAAAGGGTTCAGAACCAGAAATAAAGAGACTTTTGAATAGTAAAAAGGTATCAGATCATCATGCAATTATACCAACGGTAGAAATTGCAAACATGGATTTAAAAGCACTTCCGGGTGGAGAAAAGGAAATTCTCATGCTGATTGCATCAAAGTTATTATGTGCATCGAAACAGGAATACATATATAAGAGTATTAAGACTGAAATTTCCTGTCATGGAGAACTGTTTACTGCATCTGGAAAGAATGTTCTCCAATATGGATGGAAAGAAGTGGAAGAACGGTTCTTTAAATTATATGGGAAAAATGCAGAAAATCCAGAAGAGGAGGAAAGTGATTTTCCAGATATAAAAATGGGACAGGTATTTGAAAGTGTTGTTGTAAAATTTAGTGAACATTTTACAGCACCGCCGAAGCATTATACGGAGGATACACTTCTTAGTGCCATTGAACACGCTGGTAGCTCGGAAATGACAGAAGACGCAGAGAGAAAAGGTCTTGGGACTCCGGCTACCAGGGCGGCGATTATTGAGAAGCTGGTCGAGAAAGGTTTTATTGAGCGTAAAAAGAAGCAGATATTACCGACAACAGATGGAAGAAATCTGATCAGGATTCTTCCGGAAATGATCAAATCGCCAAAACTTACAGCAGAATGGGAAAATGATCTGACACTGATCGCCAAAGGTCAGAAAAATGCAGAAGAGTTTCTTTACGGAATTGAAAAAATGGTTACCAAACTGGTAAGTGATAATGGAGAGCCAGTGGAAGAATACCAGAAACTATTTTCGGATGATCGAAAAGAGATTGGAAAATGCCCAAGATGTGGCAATAAGGTTTATGTGGGAAATAGAAATTATTATTGCTCAGGAAGTGATTGCAATTTCACGTTATGGAAAAATAACCGATTTTTTGAAAGCCAGGGAAAAACTCTTGATGAAGCAACTGTCAGGAAGCTGCTGAGTGAGAAGCAGGTGCATTTCAAAGATCTGGTATCAGAGAAAACAAAAAGAAAGTATGAAGCAACTATAAAGATGGAGGTTTCAGAAACTGGAAATCCAAAGTTTCAGTTGATTTTCCCGGAACGGAAGAAAGGAAAAAAGAATGAAGAATAAAAAGAATATGAGAAGATTTTTGTCGGGATTCCTGGCAATGCTTACAGTATTATCCACAATTTTATCACCAATGCTGTCTTATGCGGCAGATGTGGTACCAGCACCAGAAGAGCCACCGTTATATGAAGAAATAAAAAATGAACTGGATGCGGATGAGGTGGTAAAAGCAAAAGATCTGGAACTGGAAACAGGCAGCATTTTTGAAGTGGAGAAAGACTTTACCGGACTGGAAATACCAGATGAAAAAAAGGTAAAGATCACTTTCCATGAGGCAAAAAATGAGGAAAAACAGGACTTTACAACAGATTACGAAGATACATACAAAGCTGTTTATTATGTAGAGCCAGTAAGCGGGCATCCAATTTATCAGATTTATCGTAAGCTGATTGTAAAGGAAACTGCGGTACAGGTTGCTGAATCTGAGAATCAGGAATCTGTAAGCAATCAGGAAAATGAGAATGAAGCAGAAGACGAGGAGCCAGCCATAGGCTCTGCAGAGAGTGAAGAACCTGTGCAGGATGAGGTAAATGCAGAAATTCCGTCAGAGGATGAAATTTATGAAGAAGTAACTCCGACAGAAATTCCTGTTGAGGAAGAGCCAATAGACACATTAATCCCGGAAAACCCGTCTGAGGAAGTTTCAACAGAAGAACCAGCCATAGATAATCCGGATACAGACAGCACATTTGAAGAAATTGCAGATACTGATCCGGAAGAAATGCCAGAAGCGACAGACGATTCTTTTACAGACGGAACAGAGAAAACAGAAGATGCAGATGGAAATTATCAGGTAAATATTGTTCGTGGAGAGGAATTTCATATTGAGCTGAACCATGAAGATGGACAGTATCAGCCAGGAGAAACCGTTGTATTTTCCGGAGATATGCCGCAAGGCAGCTTAATTGCAGTAGGAACAACAAAAGTACAAGCAAACCAGACAGAGAATACAGAAGATTTATTATATTCAGAGGTGACTTATCATGAAGAATCGGATAAATTCAGTTTTGAAATGCCAGCAGATGACATTGATCTAAGTGTTTCCACGGATCAGGCAGAGAACGGTATCATGTTACTTGCAGCCGATACTCCATGGGATGATGCAACAAATATTGAAGCAAATAAATATTACTATTATTCAGATGGCCAGCTTCATCCGTTTGATACAGTTATGGGACAGGGTGGAAATGACAGCTACAAATATGTTCGTTACAAAGCAGGCGGAAAAACTTATACAGTAAATGCGTATTGTATGCAGCACTCCATGCAGTCACCTCCAAGTGGGACAACATATAAAAATATGGTTGAACTGGATGAAGGTGGAGATGATAAATATTTGAGAAAAGCCTTATTCTATGGATATGGCGGTCCAGGATGGGGACATACATTCAATGGATATAATGTAAAATCCATTATGGAAAAATATGGATGCAGTTCTGAGACAAGAGCCATGCAGCATTACCTGGTTGACTATTTATATGATGGCGAATCCGGATTTGGAGGTGCGCTTTCTACAACCGCTAAAAATATGCTGAAAGAGATTAAAGCAGCTCTTGCTAAAATGCCTGATCCGACAGCAATGAAACTTCTTCCAGGACTTTCCGTTAATGCAACGGGAAAGGAAACAGAAAGTTTTACCTGGAAGGCAAATGAAGCATTTACCATTACCATTCATCTGGAGAACGGAGTAAGCCTTGTTAATGAAACCACAGGAAAAACGGCATCTGGAAATGTCACTGTAAAGGGTGGAGAGAAATTCCATCTTGTAGCTACAACAGCCAATATGGGTAGCCTGAAAGGAAAGTATGCGATTACATCTAATTTCCCTTTGGATTTCCATGCAATGCTCTTAAAATTGGAGAGTTCACAGGACATTGGTTTTGGCTACTATACGGATTCCTCTGACCTGCAGCTTACAGTTGACTGGCCGGAAGAAGCAGTTATTGAAATTACAAAGAAAGATGGAGATACTGGAAAAAATCTAGCTGGAGCCGTGTATGGGGTATATAGTGATAACGCCTGCACAAAGCTGATTGCTAAAATGCCGCCAACAGACAGCAATGGTTCTTCACGTGTAACTCTTACCAAGACACAGGATACTGTTTACTTAAAAGAGATTACAGCACCGGAAGGTTATGTTGTCCAGGCTTCTTCGTATGGAGTGAAATTAGTAGTTGGCAGTACAACCAAACAGACTGTAACGGACAAAGAGCAGAAAGGAAATCTGACCGTTTATAAAGAGGGAGAAGTTTTTGTAGGAGCTGTATCTGATGAAAATGGAACTCCATTCCAGTATGAGAAACGCCGTCAGAAAGGAGCCGTTTATAACGTATATGCTGCCGAGGATATTGTAACAGCAGGTGGAAAAACAGTTTACAAAAAAGGCGCAGAAGTAGCGAAAAATCTGATCACAGGTGAGAACGGTTCTGTAACGGTAAAGAATCTTCCGCTTGGAAGCTATAATGTAACAGAAGCACAGGCCCCGGAAAATTTTTATAATGCAAAAGAAACAAAAAAAGTAACCATTTCTTATGCAGGGCAGACTGCAGAAGCGGCTTTCTCAGAGACTACCTTTACAAATGACCGTCAGAAAGCAGTGGTGCAGGTGATAAAGAAAGACAAAGATACTGAAAATACACTATCCGGAGGGCATTTTGCTCTGTTTGCAGCGCAGGATATGAAAACTGTGGATGGAAAAGTAGCAGTAAAAAAAGATGCTCTGATTGAGACTGCAATTACTGGTACTGATGGAAAAGCAGCATTTAAAGCAGATCTTCCAGTGGGATTTTCTTATTATGTAAAAGAAGTCCAGGCTCCGGCTGGTTATGTCAGAAATGAGAAAGATACTTATTCTTTCCAGTTCAGTTATACCAATGATGAACAGGCAAAAATTTCTTTCAGTCATACTTTTGTGAATGACAGGGTCAGTGCTGCAATCTCTTTGAATAAAAAAGATGCCGAGACAAAAGAAAATAAGGCACAGGGAGATGCTTCCCTGGAAAATGCGGTGTATGGACTTTATGCAAGAAACGACATTACCCATCCAGATGGAAAGACAGGCGTTATTTATAAAGCCGGAAGCCAGATTGGTACGCTAACTACCGATAAAGAAGGAAAAGCAAGGATAGAGAATCTTTATCTTGGAGAGTATTACATCAAGGAAATTACCCCATCCGTAGGATATCTGGCAGACGAGCATGAATATGATCTTGTATGCAGTGATGAAGGTGATCTGACAGCGGTTGTAGAAAAAGAGTGTACCTCACTGGAAACGGTGAAGAAACAGCCGTTTGAACTTATTAAAGCTGCCAATAATGGAGACACAGATGCTGCATTACTATCCGGAGCTGGATTTAGTGCATATCTGGTATCTTCTTTGGTGGTAAAAGAGGATGGAAATTATGATTTTTCCTCTGCAGAGCCAGTTGTGATCGGTGAAAATGGAGCAACGGAAATTTTTACAAATGAGAAAGGCTATGTAAAATCCATTGCAATTCCATATGGAACATATCTGGTGAGAGAAACTACAACACCCCATAATTACAAACCTGTAGATGATTTTATTGTCCGGATTACAGAGAATAAACCAACAGAGCCGCAGACATGGAGAGTTCTTTTGGATAAAGAATTTTCTGCAAAACTGAAAATTATCAAACAGGATGATGAGACTAAAAAATCTGTTCTAATTCCGGGAACAGAGTTTAAAATTTATGATATGGATCATGAAAAATATGTAGAGCAGGTAACTACATACCCGACAACTGTTACACATACCTCATATTTCACAGATATAGATGGATATCTGATACTGCCTCAGAATTTAAAAATTGGTCATTATAGAATCGAAGAGGTAACAGCACCGGACGGTTATACCATTAACAAAAATTATGTCGAAATACAGGTGGATACCAATACCCTGTATCAGACGGATCCGGTTTCAGGTGATGCGGTCATTGAAGTGGTATATGAGGACCATTCGGTGAAAGGAAAACTCACTGTACAGAAAAAAGGAGAGGTTCTTTCGACCTATAAGAATGATTTTAGGTATGAAGTTCAAAACCTTTCCGGTGCAGTATATGAAGTATATGCTGCAGAGGATATCTATACAGCAGATTTCCAGAAAGATGATACAGGAAAAAGAATCCTGAAATATGCAAAGGGTGAAAAAGTTGCAGAACTGACAACGGATGAATCCGGAAAAGCAGAGCTTGATAATCTGCCTCTAGGAGAATACAAAGTTGTAGAAAAGACTGCACCGGAGGGATTTGTATTAAATGAAGAAGAACAGAAGATTTCTTTCGTCTATGCAGACCAGAATACACCAGTGATCTCACAGAGTGCAGAGTTTATAAATGACCGCCAGAAAGTAGAAGTGTCAGTTGTGAAAAAAGATGCTGAAAATGAGAAAGGGCTTTCTGGAGCAGAGTTTGGTCTTTACGCAAAAGAGGATATAAAAGCAGGGGATAAGGTACTGGTAAAAGCAGACGAATTGCTTACAAAAGCGGTAACAGGTGAAGATGGAAAAACTGTTTTTGAGCAGGATCTGCCATTTGGAACTTATTATATAAAAGAACTGGCAGCACCAGATGGTTTTGTATCTTCAGATGAGCAGATTGAGGTGACTGCGAAATATCAGGGACAGGAAGTAAAAACAGTAAAACTGGAAACCGTTTTTAAGAATGAGCCGACAACAACTGAATTTACGAAATCAGATATTACAACAGGTGTGGAACTTGACGGAGCAACACTGACGGTTTTGGATTCAGACGGAAAAGAAGTAGAAAAATGGACTTCTGTAAAAGGAAAAGCTCATGTAATAAAAAGACTCCATGTGGGAAAAACCTACACACTTCGGGAAGAGTTTGCACCATATGGTTATCTGCAGGCGGAGGAAGTGAAATTTACAGTTTCTGATACTGCAGATGTTCAAAAAGTAGAAATGAAGGATGCTGTTCCGGTTGGACGAATCATCATCAATAAAAAAGGTGAATTTGTCAAGGAAGTTACCTGGAAAGATATGCTGGCAGGCGGCATGGACGCAGCATTTGGCTATGTTACAGGTTCTTTGAAAGATGTTACTTTTGAAATTTATGCAGCGGAGGATATCAAGGCTGCAGATGGGGAAAGCAGTGATTATTATAAAAAGGACGAATTGGTAGCAACAATTACGACAGATGCTCTTGGATATGCAAGATCAGAAGATCTTCCTTTAGGCAAATATTATGTAAAGGAAAAAGAGACGGCGGATGGATATGTTCTGGATGGAGAAATCAGAGAGGTTGATCTGACTTATCGTGATCAGAATACTCCGGTTGTGACTTATGATGAGGACTGGCAGAATAACCGCCAGAAAGCAAAAGTAACTGTAGTTAAGAAAGAAAAAAATACAGACCGTGTTCTGGAAGGCGGAGTATTTGCACTTTATACAAAGAATGATATTTTAAATGCAGAAGGCGAAGTAATCCTGAAAGCAGATACCATGATCGAGCAGAAAGCTACGGATCAGGATGGAAGGATTGTATTTACGGCAGATCTTCCAATCAATGGCAACTACTATGTAAAAGAAGTGCAGGCTCCTGCTGGATTTGTGACAACAGAAGAAATCAAGGAATTTGATTTTGCTTATGCGGGAGAAGAGGTTGCAGAAGTATCCTTTGAGTTCACTTATGAAGATGAGCCAACTACTTTTGAAATCACAAAATCAGATATTACAACCGGGGAAGAATTACCAGGTGCAAAACTGAAAGTATCCGATTCAGAGGGAAACGTTGTGGATGAGTGGACATCCGGAAGCACACCACACATCATTAAGGAACTGGAAGTTGGAAAGAAATATACATTAACAGAGACAATTCCTGCTGATGGCTATGCAACTGCAGAATCCATTACGTTTGTAGTAGAAAATACTGCAGATATACAGAAAGTAGAAATGCAGGACGATACAACAAAAATTCTGATCAGTAAGGTGGATATGACAGATGGAAGCAGCGAGGTCAAAGGTGCGAAGCTGTATATCCTTAATGAAAACCAGGAAGTTATGGAAAGCTGGACGTCTGGTGATCAGCCCCATTATGTGGAGAAACTTCCAATCGGTACTTATACATTATTGGAGGAAACAGCACCGAAGGGTTACATTGTGGCAAATAAAGTGACATTTGAGATTAAGGACACCGGAGATATTCAGGGAGCCAAAATGGAAGATGAACAGGCAATGGGCAAGGTGATCTTAAATAAAACAGATAAAGATACCAAGAAGCCAATGAAAGGTGTAGAATTTGCCCTTTGTGACAGTAAAGGTAAAGTTCTGGAAACTCTGGTAACAGACAGTGCCGGCCATGCAGAATCAAAGAATTATCCGATTGCGACTTTTAAGAATGGGCAGTATAAAAAAGCAATCACATATATCCTGAAAGAAACAAAAACACTGGATGGCTATCAGCTTGATGAAACCGAGCATAAGATTCAGTTTGAATATGTCAATGACCGTACTCCTGTGATTGAATATACTCTGGATTTGACAAATAAGAAAGCTCCGGAAAAAGACACTCCGGAAACATCAGAAAACCAGGGAGTCAGCACTCCTGTTTCCCATGGTTCTGATGCGACTTCTGTATTCAATTCACCAAAAACAGGAGATAATACAAATATTGCTATTTTTGTGCTGGCGCTTGCAGTATCAGCAGGATGCCTGGGAGGTGTAGTGGCAGTTAAGAGAAAACGTAAATGATAGTAGAATAAGGCTTTGGAGCTGCAGTTGCAATGCAGCTCCAGATCTTATGATTGTAGTATTTGAGATTTTATATTATTATAAGCATAGATAATATTTGGCAAAATTATTAGTAGTGAGTCATTACTATGTAGGTATAGGAAAATTAATGATTTGGTGATTGGGGAGAATTAAAAAACGTGATTCACTTAATGGTGATGTGAGGAGGCTATTAAATGCAGAGTGCAATCCATGAAGGATACGAATATCAAGATTATTTTTCTGTTTCAATAATTTTGCAACTAATGCTTCAGCGGAAAGATGCTGAAATAATTGTTGATCGCAAAGATTTCAACGGAGATAAATTTGATGATTTAAAGGTAAAGTTATCTAATGGAATCACTGAATTTCAGATTAAGTATTCTGACGAGGAAAGTTCCCATAACCTTACAAAAAGTGACTTGTCAAATGGAAATGGACATGATACTGCGTTATACGATCTTTTTGCATCTTGGAAAACGAGAAAAGAATCCAAAAATAATACTGAGATAAAACTATGTCTTGCGTGGGGAAGGCCGGCAGATGATGATCCGATTGCAAAGTTTCTGAAGCCCATTCAAGAACATACTATGCCTTTTTCAACCGTTGCATACTCATTTGATGGCGCGGCTTTTTGGCCAGCAGAAGATACGCCTCCAAAAACGTGGAAGAAATTTAATTTGAAGATTAAGTCAGAGCCTATTGAGAGAGAAGATTTTTTAGCTTTTTGCAATGAACTTACATTTATTCTAGAAATGCCCAAGGCAAGTCTTGATTTAAAGAAGCCTGGTGATATAGAAAATGTAATTATTCAGCAAGTTGAAAAATTGGGCGTAGGAATATATCCAAATGATAATCTTAGAGTAGAGGATGTTATCGGTAAACTCGCAATGGAAGTGAAGCATTCTAGAGCAATAGGGAATAAACTTTATACGAATGTTTTAATGGGACGTCTTGGTTTAATTGCGGATTACGGAAAATTTGATCAAAGGTTTCCTGTGGATTCAGCACATCAGATAATACTTAGTGATGAAATTGAACGGCTACATCAAGTAATCCGTGATTCAAAACAAGTTATTATTTCTGGCAATCCTGGTTCTGGAAAATCTTGGCTTGTCGATGAATATATAGATAAGATTAAAAAAGAAAACAGTAAAGTTATACATTATAATTGCTTCCAATCATTACAAGATATAAATAGTCTTGAGAGGATACGTGTTGATTCTTTATATGGAAATTTAGTTTCACAGATTGTAGAACAATGTCCAGAGTTAATCGAACATAAAAAAACGATTTTGGGGGCGGATAAAGCAGAACTTGAAAATTTACTTTGCTTGATTGGCGAAGAGATTTATTTAATAGTGGATGGTCTTGATCATATATCCAGAGAATATGAGCTACATAAAGATCTTATTTCGCGCTCTGAGACAGAAATTATTTCTGAATTATTGGAAATACAGTTTCCGGATAATTGTTATGTGTTAATATCATCACAACCAATAAAAGCGTTGGAGAATTTTAGAACCAGGAATTATGGGGTATTTGAAATTGAGTCTTGGAAAATAGATCAGGTAAAATCTTTGATGGAGACTTTTCATATTAAAGATAATATTATTGAAAATGATGATACTTCATCAATAAGTGAATATTTGCTTAAGAAATCTCAGGGAAATGCGCTATATCTTAGTTATATTTTGCGTCAATTGAGAAATTCAGACGTAAATAAAGAATTAATAGACGAAATACCAGATTATGATATAAGTCTGTCTAAATATTATTCCTATCTATATACAAAGATTCATAACAATCGGACGGTTAATGCACTATGTGGGGCAGATTTTTATCTCAGTTCAGACGATTTAATGGAGATTACTGGAGATGGAGAATTTGTGGAACATGATATATCAGTGCTTCAGCCACTGTTAATTGAGAATATTTCAAACGGTGGTTTTTCAATTTATCATGAGAGTTTCAGGCGATTTGTATTGGCTTTATTAAAAGAAAAAAAGGTTGATTTAGAGAGAAATGTTTATGGCATTCTTGCCGATTGGTTACAGGAAAAACCGTTTTTTGAATTTAATAGGTCATTTTATTATCTCACAGAACTATTGTATAAGATTAAGAGAGATACTGAAAATACTGCTTTGATTGAGAAGAAATTTGTTCTTAAATCGGTTTCAGAGGGATATTCGCGGAAATATATAAGAAAGAATTTGAATTGTATTATTCGAAGCGCTGGTAGAAGTGAAAATTTAGTTGCATTGGTAATAGCTGGTGAATTATTGGCAATGCTTGATGATTTGAACGAATTTGAAAGTACTGGAGAAGAATATTTACAAGCAATATCTGATATAAAAGGCGCTTCTAAACTAAATCAATTAATGCAGATTGATGGAGAACCGACTTTTGAGAAGGATACAGGTCAATTGGCATGCTATATTTCTTCAAAAGCAGGTGTTAAACCTTGGTGGGAGTTGTATTTAGATACAGATACTAAACAAGTCGAGATTGAAAATTTTAAATATTATCTTAGATATAATTTGGATGAGCAGGGTGTTAGTATTATTCCTGATCTTATGGAAACAATAGAAAAAGATGACGTTTCTGTAAGAAATGAATGCATTGAGATTGCATATGATGAATTACGAGATTATATAGAAAATACAGAAATTGCTTCTATTGCGGAAAATCGGCAACTGATGCATTGGAAAAGATATCTTTCATATATTGAAAACGGATATTATCCGCAAACGGGTGTTTCCTTTGAGGATACAATCGGAAATTGGGAAAAAATTAGAAAATTAAAGATGCCAGGAGAAGAAGATGTCAGGATTTTTAAGGAATTCTTTTCACAAATATATTATCTGGCTAAGCAGGAGAATAAAAAAGCCATAGAGACAATTTTAGGCGATTGCGGAAATATTAACTGGTTTTATAATTGGATAATTTATTCTGTAAAAATGGCAGAATTGTGCGCTCGAACAGCACAAATGGATTCTAGATCTATTTGCGAATTAGCACTTAGTAATTTAGAACTATTGATACAGGATACGGAAGTATTCAAGGGACAACCGCGTACTTGTGATTTGTATTTTCTCCGGAATGAGTTAACAATGTCATATGAACGGGCAGTAAAATTGATTGTTCAAAATGGAACGTTAGCGGATTTGGAAAAAGCATTAAGTATTCTTGAACAGCTTGATGATGAGACTGGAACAAGCTTAGATCATAGCATGGAAGGTCCATTAACTGATGCAGAATTTATGAAAGTAATATCTCGTTTTTTGACTATTGACAATTATGAAGCTTTAAAACCGTATTTATTAAGGACTCAAGAAAAAATAGAAAAAAATGAGGTATATGATCGCATTGCTGTGGCCAAGCTTCGATTTGCTAGTCTTATTTCAAAATATAATCAGATTGAGGCTTTAGAGTATTTTGAGATGTGTACGCGTTATCTTATTGCGTATGGCTTTCATAAGGATATTATCCTGGAACAAATCATGGATTCTTATAATATATTTTTCGAATGTGTTGCAGGAAATCCGGAAAATGAACGTGACGCAATAACAGAAATGACAATGGCACTTTGGAATCATACTGATGGAAGAGAAACAAAGCATTTCTTAAATCATTGGTTTGATAAATTACTCAAGACCGATTCAAGGTACGCGCTTGCTTTTTTGAATGAGTTACAGATAAAAAATGGAAAATGGTGGGTTGTGGAACGCATGTTATTGTCTGCTATAGAAAAGTATTGCAATGATCCTGCCTATTTAGATATTGTAATTGGATTGATTGAGTCACTTCCAAATGATACAAGTCCAAGGCTTATTGATTCGGCTGCATCTGTATTTAGAACATTAGCACAGAGGTACATAGAGAGCGACGATAGAGAAAGATTACGGCTTAAATGGCGTATGAATGAGCTTGTTACCAATGTTGTTTCAAGATTTAATATACTGGATAAGCCTTGGCCAGAAAATGATCCTTGGAAAGATGGAAGTATGAAAGACTTCTTGTTAACAGTCGAGACAGCAGGATTTAATGTTTCACAGTATATAGAATATTTTCATATCAAGCAAGCTGATAATGCAAACGAAAAAGACAGTAAAAAAACAGTTGATATTTTTGAAGAAAATAGAATACATTTTGAAGCCTCAACCTTGGAAGAAGCAAAGAAATGGTTTGAAACACATGATTTGATGGAACGAGATGTGAAACATATTTGTGGATTCCTTAAGCCTTATCAGAATGATAAAGATATTATACTTGGTTTGGTGAGATTTATAATTATTAAAAGTAATAGATGGGGTTATAGTAGCAGGCAAAAGGACATCATTCTGCAAATTATAAATCAGTTGGAACTGGATAACAAGGAAATGTCAGAAATTCATATGTTGATGTATCTTTATTCATATGAATGGGGAAGTTCCTTAATGGATAAAGATGAATTTGTCAATAGTATGCGGTTGAATTCAGATGTGGCTCGTGACATATTTTATCGTGAGGTCCCTGAAGTTATTATTTTGCATTCAGGTAGAATTACAAAAGGGCTTTTGGATGCACTTTGGGAAATTGAATTTAACAAAGAGAGTATTATTATGATTTGGAGAGGTGCATTCGATATTATGAAGCTTCGCTTCCCGAATCTCGATCAGTATTCTGTTGATAATGTTTTGATGGAAAAGGATGAACTGTCAGAACTACGTAACTGTTTGTTACTGAGGTTTATTGATGGAGGCAAGGAATCGTTTCTAGCAACTTATGCTTATTTAGCGAATGCTGCTGAAGAAGAGAAGTATTCAGAATTTACAAAGTCGATAGTATTCTGTTTAGAGCAGTATGAAAAATATAATCTTGTGACACAAATAGCAATCGCAGATTTAGTAAAATGTTACGGCTTTCATCTGAGAAAGTTGGATAGAGAGCGAGTTATAAATGCAATCAATACTGTTTATCCAACTGGAAATTTGCTTTTAGATGCTATATTCTCGGAGCTTACAATATATAAGAACTTTCTTTTAAATCATTATGATAAACATGTGCCAGATTATATGGAACAGGAAGATATTGAGTTTTATTTATCAGAAGAACTCTATGATCTTGGCAAAGAAAAGGCACAAAAAGAAATTGATAAATATGCTAAGAATTCAATATATCGAGATCCAATTATGGGGGTGATTAAGAGCTGTGGTATTGATTATATGAATCTTTATAAAAAATTACATACATCAAAAATATTGAATGAAAAAATGCAAAATTTTATTGGGGCATCAAGTAAGATTCCTGAAATAAATACTGTATACAAATCATATGTAATTCAATATGCACTTCATGCGATTATTGAAAAAGCTTTTAGGGATAGAAAACCGGAATTAATTCCACAGAATTTACTACGATTGGTGCCAGATTATCAAGGAATGTATAGATTATTTAAGTGTCGTAAAATACAACCTCAAAATCATCTATATGATAAGGCTAATTCGTGTGAGCTGTTCCTCCCAAGTAATGAGGATGAATACATTCTAATCGGAGCTTTTGAGAAAAAATTACACATTGATTATAAACAGGCATCTTGTATATTTGCATATCAAGGAATAATAGGTTTGGATGATAAAAAACAGAAGAAACCCTTTCAAGAATGTCTTGCGCCAAGAGTTGAAACAGGAGAAATCTATGTAATTATAGAGAATTCGGTAGCACTGATTAATTTAATTAAAACATTAGATAGGGAATTAGAAGATGAAAATTATCTACTGCCGGAAAATTCTGTTTTTAAACTATTTAATGTCCATATTAAATTTGATTTTTTGCATAGAAGATATATTGCAGTCAATCAAGAAAATGATATTATCTTTATCATGAAAAAATGGTCATCTAGTTATAAAGGTGACAGTGAATATCTAGGAAATGTGATTCCGTTATATAGTGGCACTGAATTGTATATAAAGAGAGAATATATTGGAATGTTAGAGCAACAGTTTGGAACGCTGATGATGGAAACTTGCGTGGAAGCATGTACTCAAACTTATTAATCAAGGAAGTATGAAAATGATATTAACATTAATATTAGAAAAAGTGTAAGCTGATTTCTGAAATGCAGATGTGTAATGTTTATGCACATCTGTATTTTTATTATTGTTTCGTGGCTGTGTATCACACAATCTTTTTTGAAAAGGAGAAGAAATTGAAATTAGGAGCAAGAATAAGAAAAATCCGTATGTTTCGCAAACTAACGCAAAAAGAACTGGGGCGTAGGTTAGGATATGGGGAAAGTAGTGCGGATGTGAGAATCGCCCAATATGAAAGCGGACAGCGCACGCCAAAACAGGAAACGCTTATCCGGATAGCAGAAATATTGGAAGTTGATGTCCGGAATTTTTTAAGTCCTGGAATTGCGACAATGGACGAATTAATGGAAACTTTATTCTGGATGGATGAAGAAAATAGAGGGCTTTTTCATCTGTTTCTGCTAAATGATTCAGAAAGTGAAATGGTTGGAATCACAATAAGGGATAAAAAAACAATGTCTTATCTGCAGGAATGGATGGGGAAAAAGCAGAAATTGGGCGATGGAAGAATCACAGAAGAGGAATATCTGGAATGGAAACTGCATTGGCCAGAGAATAAGAGAAAAACAGAATATAAAACCGTATGAAGTAAAAAGGAATTGCTTTGCGGAGAGTTACCTGTTAGAATATTACTGGAGTAACCGTGTACAGGGTTGGTAAAAACCTCCTGGATTTTCAGATTCCGTTAAGGGATACAGAAGAAGGGAGGTGGAGCGAATGGATACATACGAAGTCTTGAGCTTATTGTTCTTAGGCGGTACGTTTCTGATTGCTTTGCTTGCCTATTTGGATAATAGGGACAACAAGCGAAAAAAATAGCCTACCCTGTCTGCCAACAGGATAGGCAGCTCTCTTTGAGAGCAAAATAAATTAAAACCTAATCCAGGAGCATCCACCTTGTGGGCGGTTACTCTTTTCAATTAGAATATAGCATTTTCTCTCCGAAAAGTAAAGTACATTTTATGCAGCCAATTCTAAAAAAGAGTGGGCTGTTTTTTTATTGATAGGAGGGAAGTTTAATGTCTAAACTACAGGACATCCGAAACTTGGTGCAGGAACATGCCGTATCAGTGAGCAGTTCGCCAGGGGATTGGATGGATTATATGGACACAGCATCAAGGTTATATCGTTATTCTTTTTCAGACCAGCTTCTGATCCATGCACAGCGTCCAGACGCAACAGCCTGTGCATCACTGGAACTATGGAATGAAAAGATGTTACGCTGGGTAAATCGTGGTGCAAGAGGAATTGCCTTGTTTGATGAAACCTGGCAGAATACCAAACTTCGTTATGTGTTTGATATTTCGGATACCCACATGGTAGCCGGAGGCAGAAGCCCATATCTTTGGAAGATGCAGGAACACCAGAGAGAAGAGATCCTCACCCATCTGGCAGAAGTCTATGCTCTGGAAGAAAAGGATGCGGCAACTTTGCAGGACGCATTGATGGCGGTCGCAAGGGAAATGGTCAATGACAATCTGGAGGAATACCTGGATGGATTGGAATATGCTGTAGAAGGTACTTATCTGGAAGATCTGGATGAGGTGACGATCCGCAGTGATTTTCGTCAGCTGGCAACAGACAGTGTTTACTATCTGCTTTCCAGGCGATGCGGGCTTGACCCGATGGAACTTCTGGAAGAAGAGGACTTCATGCATATTACAGATTATAACCATCTGTCAGTTCTCACCTTCCTTGGAAATGCGGCAAGCCAGCTCAGTGAGAGTATTCTGATTGATATTGGAAAGACCGTACATAAAATTTCTCTGGAAGAAGCGAGAAAAGAGGTTGAAAATTCCAATGAAAGGAATTATAATAACTTTACCACGTTAATGCACGAAATTAAAAACCAGGATGCAGAAACGAAAAAAGAAGAAAATATTGAAAATGAAGGAGGAACCGATTATGGAACTGACATATCATCGCAAGGGAGATTACCTGTTTCCGAATCTGACCGTCGAAGAGGAAGAAGTGACGATCGGGAAATACGGGATGCTGCGGAGGACATTTCTGAAGGAATACAAGAACAGCCTTTATCAGAGCCTGTTCCTGACCGGGAAGCTGAACAGCCATCTGGAACAGATCGAGAAAGCAGCACAGGAGAGAATGGACAGCCAGATGGAGAAATTACTGGAGAAGAATCCGGCACCGGACAAGGAAGCAGATCCGATGGCATGGACAGCACACATGAACGCACTGATGGCAACAGCGGAAGAGAGCATCTTGACGGAATTGGTATACAGTTAGTCGAAGATACAAGAGAAGATGGATTGAGTAAAGCAGAGGAAGAGATCGCCTCTGCTTTATCTTTGCCCGAATATCCCACCGCAAATGAACAAAGACGGAAGATCGAGGAAAAGGCAGCTGCCCTTTATGCCGGAGAAATTCCGATTCCAGAGCAAGTTGTTGATGAGATCTTACGGACAGGAGGAAACCGGAAAGCCAGCCAGCTCCGGATCATCTATTATCTGATAAAGAATGACCAGTTCCTGCAGGCAGAAGATTATGCTCGTATGCCGGAATATGAACGGGAGCAGATGGCAAATAAGGTACTCCGTTTTTATGACCGTCTTCCGGAAGAGGTGGACAGACCATTTACGGAGGACTTCTTCTGGGAAAAACCAGGAAAAGAAATGGTGGCAGTTTTAGAGAATCCAGAGCAGACAGAAGAACTGTTACAGAAGATGGATGCAGCATTGGCAGCTTTGCCATTGGATTTTGAGGCATATGGGACAAACTACCAGCAGAAAACAGAACTTCTTTCGGAACTCCACCAGTATGCAGAAGGAACCTATACGATATTCCCGACACCGGAAGCAGAACCATCTTTTGCGGAACCATCCGGACACCAGATGACCATGTTTGATTTCTTGGATACAAAGGCAGTGACAGAACCGACCGTAGTAGATATGTCAGATGTGGAGGAAATAGAAGAGGAAGAGGTTACTGCCGAAGAATCTATTTCAGAGAGTCAGGAGCAGGAAATAATAGAAACTTCTGAGGAACAGGAACAGAAAGAACCAGAAGAAGAGGTAACAGCTAAAACAGCAGAAAAACTGGCGGAGTCCTGGGATGAAGGTGTTTTTGAGTATCAAGGGTATCATTTTGAAGCAGTAGGGGTATTGCCGGAAGGAATAGAAGGAAAAGATCTGGTTGCACAGACCCGTTCCAATACAGAACTGCATTTATCGACCTATCATACAGAAGATTTCCCTAAATATTCGTATGATGATTTTTATGCAGTCAGCAATGCACCAACTGCCGATGTGTTCCGGTGCCTGGAAACCGGACGCAATTATATTCCCGGAGAAAATGAACTGTTTGGATATGAGGGAGAATTCCAGCCATATTTAAAACCGGAAGTAGAAAAGATTGTAACAGAACCACACAACTTCCGTATCCAGGATAATGACCTTGGTGCTGGCGGTCCGAAGGCAAAGTATAAGGCAAATATAGAAGCCATCCATTTGTTACAGACTTTGGAGAAAGAAGAACGTCTGGCAACACCCGAAGAACAGGAAATCTTATCCCGATATGTTGGATGGGGTGGCATCCCGCAGGCATTTGAGGAGAGTAACAGCAGCTGGGTGAATGAGTATCTGGAATTAAAGAATACTTTATCGCCAGAAGAATACAGTGCAGCAAGGGCATCGACCTTAAATGCTTTTTATACATCCCCGACCGTGATCCGAAGTATGTATGAAGCATTGGAAAACATGGGACTGAAACAGGGAAATATCCTGGAACCATCGTGTGGAGTCGGTAACTTTATGGGACTGATCCCGGAGAGTATGAGCAAAGCTAATATGTACGGTGTGGAGCTTGACCCAGTTTCGGGCAGGATTGCAAAACAGCTTTACCAGAAAAATAAGATTGCCGTGCAGGGATTTGAGGAAACCAGTTATCCGGATAGCTTTTTCGACTGTGTGATAGGCAATGTTCCGTTTGGAGCGTATCAGGTCAGTGACCGTAGGTATGACCGGCATCATTTTATGATCCATGATTATTTTATTGCAAAATCCCTTGATCTGGTGCGTCCGGGCGGCGTAGTTGCAGTAGTAACTTCCAGTGGAACGATGGATAAGCAGAATCCGGCAGTGAGACAGTATATCGCAAACCGGGCAGAACTGCTTGGAGCCATTCGATTACCGAATAATGCGTTCCAGAGAAATGCCAATACCAGTGTTGTTTCTGATATTCTGTTTTTCCAGAAAAGGGACAGGGCATCCATTGAGGAACCGGAATGGTTAAATTTAAAGGAAACACCGGAAGGCTATTCAGTCAATGCTTATTTTGCAGAGCATCCGGAAATGGTGCTTGGTGAGTTTACTACAGAAAGTACCCAGTATGGAAAGCAGGAAGTGACCGTAAAACCAAAAGAAGGAATTACCTTAGAAGAACAATTAAAAGAAGCTGTCCAGAATATCCATGGCACGATCACGGAACTGGAACTTTCGGATACAGAGCTGGAGGAGGATGTTGTCTCTATCCCGGCAGACCCGGATGTAAAGAATTTCAGTTTTACCGTAGTGAATGAGGAAGTCTATTACCGGGAAAATTCTGTGATGAACCGCATGGAGCTTCCGGCAATGACAGCGGAACGTGTCAAAGGGATGGTGAAGATCCGTGATGTTACGAATGAACTGATCCGGTGTCAGATGGAAGAGGGAAGCGATGAGCAGATCACAAAGCTGCAGGAAAAACTCAATGAAGAATACGATACCTTTACAGCAAAATATGGTCTTATCAGCAGCAATGCCAATAAGAGGGCATTTAGTCAGGACAGCAGCTATTGTCTTTTGACTTCTCTGGAATTTCTGGATGATAAGGGAGAACTGAAACGGAAAGCGGATATTTTTACCAAAAGGACAATCCGCAGGGCAGAAACGGTAACTTCCGTGGATACTGCCAGTGAAGCACTTGCGGTTTCCATTGGTGAGAGGGCAGGCGTTGACCTTTCTTATATGGCACAGCTTTCCGGGAAAACAGAAGCAGAGCTTACAGAAGAACTGGCAGGGGTGATCTTTAAGAACCCAGTCGGTGAAAAATGGGAGCCATCGGACGAATATCTTTCTGGAAATGTGAGGGAGAAACTGCAGATTGCCAAACAGTTTGCAGAAAATCACCCGGAATATCAGGTGAACGTGCAGTATTTGGAGCAGGTACAGCCAAAAGATCTGGATGCGTCAGAGATTGAGGCAAGACTTGGGGCAACCTGGATCTCCGAGGCTTACATTACACGGTTTATGGCAGAGACATTCCATACACCAAGATATTATGTAGGGAGCAAGGTCAAAGTCCAGTATGCCGAAGTGACCGGACAATGGAATGTTATGGGAAAGAATGTGGACAGCTACGGAAATGCCCTTGTCACTTCCACTTATGGAACACAGAGAGCCAATGCTTACCGTCTTTTGGAAGATGCCTTAAACCTTAGAGATACCAAGATTTATGACACGGTACAGGATGCCGAGGGGGAACACCGGGAATTAAACCGGAAGGAAACAATGCTGGCACAGCAGAAGCAGGAACTGATCAAAGAGGAATTTAAGGAGTGGATATTTAAAGACCTGCATCGACGGGAAGATCTCTGTAAGATCTATAATGAACGATTTAACAGCATCCGTCCACGGGAATATGATGGAAGCCATATTCAGTTTGTCGGCATGAACCCGGAGATCACCCTGATGCCGCACCAGAAAAATGCAGTGGCTCATGTGCTGTATGGAAATAATACGTTACTGGCTCATTGCGTAGGAGCAGGGAAGACGTTCCAGATGATCGCAGCCGGTATGGAATCAAAACGGCTGGGACTCTCACAAAAGAATCTTTATGTCGTGCCAAACCATCTGACCGAGCAGTGGGGCAGTGATTTCCTACGTCTCTATCCGGGAGCAAATATCCTGGTGGCAACGAAGAAGGACTTTGAGCCGGCAAACCGAAAACGGTTCTGTTCCCGTATTGCGACAGGGGATTATGATGCCGTGATTATCGGCCATACGCAGTTTGAGAAAATCCCTCTTTCAAGAGAACAGCAGATTGCCATGCTGGAAGATCAGATTGCAGATATTACGTTCTCCATTGAAGAAGCAGCACATCAGGCAGGGCAGAATTATACCATCAAGCAGTTGGAAAAAACAAAGAAGAGTTTGCAGGCGAGGATGAAGAAACTCAATGACCAGACCAGAAAGGATGATGTAGTAACCTTTGAGCAGTTAGGCGTAGACCGGCTGTTTGTGGATGAAAGCCATAGTTTTAAGAACCTTTTTTTGTATACAAAAATGCGGAATGTGGCGGGTATCTCACAGACGGATGCACAGAAAAGTTCCGATATGTTTATGAAATGCCGGTATATGGATGAACTGACAGGCGGCAGAGGGATCACCTTTGCTACAGGTACTCCTGTATCGAACAGTATGACGGAGCTTTACACTATCATGCGTTATCTCCAGTATGACACACTCATGCGTATGGGCATGGGACACTTTGATTCCTGGGCGGCAACGTTCGGGGAGACAGTAACCGCAATCGAATTATCACCGGAGGGCTATACTTTAATAGGACGATAAAATTAACTGTCCTAAATTGAAAATACATAAGGAAGGAGGTTAAGAGAATGTCAAGGACTTCAAAGATTACAGCACTTTATGAGAGATTATCAAGAGATGATGACCTGAATGGCGAGAGTAATTCCATTACCAATCAGAAAAAATACCTCGAAGATTATGCCCGTAGAAATGGCTTTGAGAACATCCGCCATTTTACTGACGATGGTTTTTCGGGTGTAAATTTCAATCGCCCAGGCTTTCAGTCTTTGATAAAAGAAGTTGAAGCAGGCAATGTCGGAACATTGATTGTTAAGGATATGAGCCGATTAGGGCGAAACTATCTGCAAGTCGGATTTTATACGGAAATTCTGTTTCCGCAGAAAGATGTCCGTTTTCTTGCAATCAACAACAGCATTGACAGCAACAATGCTTCGGATAATGATTTTGCTCCGTTTTTGAATATTATGAACGAATTTTATGCCAAAGACACGAGCAATAAAATCAAGGCTGTATTTGATGCCCGAATGAAAGACGGAAAGCGTTGTAGCGGTTCAATCCCTTATGGATATAACCGATTGCCGAGCGATAAGCAGACGCTTGTTGTTGACCCTGTGGCTTCTGAGGTGGTAAAGCGTATCTTTCTGCTTGCCAATGAGGGCAAAAGTCCACGAGCCATAGCGGAAATACTGACCGAAGAAAAGGTTTTAATTCCTGCCGCATATGCAAAGGAATATCACCCAGAACAGTACAACGGGATTAAGTTTGCAGACCCTTATATTTGGGGCATATCTGCCATTAGAACGATTTTAAGCAGGCAGGAATATCTTGGACATACTGTTTTGAGAAAGTCGGTCAGCACCAATTTTAAATTGCATAAGAGAAAGACTACCGATGAAGATGAGCAGTATGTGTTTTATAACACCCACGAGCCTATCATATCGCAGGAACTTTGGGACAGCGTTCAGAAGCGAAAGAAACGAGTGAACAGAGCTGCGGCAAGAGGTACACATACCAACCGATTAAGCGGTTATCTGTACTGTGCCGACTGTGGCAGGAGAATGACTTTGCAAACGCATTATAGCAAGAAAGACGGTTCTGTTCAGTATTCTTACCGTTGCGGCGGGTATGCAAGCAGGGTTAATTTCTGTACTTCCCATACGATTAGTGCTGATAATGTTGAAGCCTTGATATTATCGGCAGTTAAACGCTTTTCAAGATTTGTTCTGAATGATGAAAAAGCCTTTGCTTTGGAACTGCAATCCCTTTGGAAAGATAAGCAAGAGGAAAAGCCGAAGCACAATCAATCGGAGTTGAAACGCTGTCAGAAACGCTATGACGAACTCTCTACGCTCATTTGTGGCTTGTATGAAAATCTTATATCGGGATTGCTACCCGAAAGACAATACAAGCAACTGATGAAGCAGTATGACGATGAACAGGCTGAATTGGAAGCGAAAATGGAAACGATGAAAAAGGAACTTTCTGAAGAAAAAGACAGCACTATGGATATTCAGCATTTTATATCGCTGATACGCAAGTACAAAAATCCTACGGAAGTTTCTGATTTGATGTTTACCGAACTCATTGACAAGATTGTGGTGTATGAAGCCGAGGGTGTGGGAAAAGCAAAGACACAAAAGGTTGATATTTACTTCAATTATGTCGGACAGGTCGATATTGCCTACACCGAGGAAGAACTTGCCGAGATAAAAGAGCAGGAAGAACAGGAAGAAAAGAAGCGATTGGAGAAACAGCGTCAGCGTGAAAAAGCCTATCGAGAGAAGCGAAAGGCAAAAAAACTTGCTGAAAACGGTGGCGAAATCGTCAAAACAAAGGTATGTCCTCATTGTGGGAAAGAGTTTACCCCTACAAGCAACCGACAGATTTTCTGTTCAAAGGATTGCTGCTATCAGGCAAGGCAGGATAAGACAAAAGCCGATAGAGAAGCGGAAAAAGGAAGTCATTATTATCGTCAGCGTGTATGTGCTGTGTGTGGCAGTACTTACTGGCCTACACACAGTCAGCAGAAATTCTGTTCCGAGGAATGTAAAAAGGTAAATCACAATAAGAAAACCTTGGAGTTTTACTACAAGAAGCAAAAGGAGAAAGAACTATGCAAAGATTTATTACAGACGAAAGAACAGGTATCCGATACGAACTCATCGGAGATTACTATTATCCCTGCCTGACAGTAGAGAAAAGTCCTCCCCTTTCAAAATATGGTCGATTGCGGCAACGATATTTGAGGGAACATAAGCGTGTGCTATATTTTAATCTGCTGACAAGCGGAAAGTTATATGAACACCTTGCCGAAATTGATACTTCGGCTCGTGATATGGCGGAATATCTGATAAAGGAAATGGCAAAGAAGCAGGGTGTAACGGAAGAACTGAAAGCAACGGATATGATGAGATGGATAGGATTGATGAATAACATTCGAACCTGTGCCGATGAGATTGTATTGAATGATATTGTGTATTCCTAACGGATACCAACCGAAGAAGAACTGCTGTCAAACCGATGGCAGTTTTTCTTTTTCGGCAAGTATTCAAGAAGTCATTAAGTCGTGAGTATAATCGAAGTGGTAGAAAAATTCGTAAAGATGTGGTACAATACTTTTGCTTGTGAGCGACAAATCGAAATTTGAGGAGATAGACTAGTGAGAACATACGAGAATAAAGATGAACTTAAAAACGAGATAAATAAAAGTTTTGCAAAGTACATTGTAGAATTCGATGTTATTCCAGAATCATTAAAAGATAAGAGAGTTGAGGAAGTTGACAGAACTCCGGCAGAAAATCTTGCCTACCAGGTTGGATGGACAACGCTCGTCCTTAAATGGGAAGCAGATGAAAGCAAAGGTCTTCATGTCAAAACTCCTTCCGATGATTTTAAGTGGAATCAGCTTGGTGAATTATATCAATGGTTCACAGATACATATGCTCATCTGTCGTTGCAGGAGCTTAAAGACATGCTGAATGAGAATATTAATTCGATTTATGAAATGATTGACTCATTAAGTGACGAAGAATTATTCGAGCCACATATGAGAAAGTGGGCCGATGAAGCAACCAAAACAGCGGTCTGGGAAGTATACAAGTTCATACATGTTAACACAGTTGCTCCGTTCGGAACCTTTAGAACTAAGATTAGAAAATGGAAAAGAATAGCACTATAAATTTCAGTTTGCCAGTATCTTAGACAGAATATGAACAACGAAAAACATCGTAGCAATACGGTGTTTTTTTGTTACCTAAAACCAACAAATTCATACATAACCACAGGTTAGTACAAATACCTTGTGTGATTTTTTGAAAGGCTTAGAACGGGGATTTTCTCCGATTTTCGCCCCTAAAAGATACACAAAAAGGTTTCAAGTATCTTTCCTGTGGTTTTTTTATTTTCAAACGGAAAGGTGGATTGATATGCCAAGAATGAGCAAGAAACGGAAACAAGAATGGGCATTGTTTCTGAATGACCGTAATCGCATTACCTACAACGAACTTTGCAGAAAATGCAGGAATGACTGTAAGCAGAGTTTCCGCTGTATCGTGGTGCTTTGCCCGAAATATTTATCGAAAAGGAGAACAAATAAAAATGATTGAAAATGAAATGACTGTCAGCGTACCTCTTGAAGTTGTCAAGGCAAGCGAAATCGAGCCGAAAGAAGTGAAATGGCTGTGGTATCCGTATATTCCGTTTGGCAAGGTTACGCTGTTGCAGGGCGATCCGGGCGATGGAAAAAGCAAGCTAATGCTTTCCGTTGCCGCCCTGCTCTCAAAGGGCGAACCTCTGCCCTTTACCGAAACGGAAGAAAACGAGCCTGTGACTATCATCTATCAGACAACGGAAGATGACGCAGACGATACGGTAGTACCTCGCTTTAACTCTGCCGGTGGCAACGGAGAGAACCTTATCTTCATCAGGGAAGATGAAAAGTCTTTATCCTTTGGGGATAACCGTATTCGTGAAGCGATTGAGATGTACCACGCAAAACTTTTAATTCTTGACCCGATGAGTTCCTATATCGGAGAAATCTGTTCGATGAACAATGCCAACGAAACACGAGCCGAGTTTAATCATCTGATAGCGGTTGCGAAAGATACTGGCTGTGCGATTGTGATTATCGCTCATATGAACAAGATGAAAGACACCAACCCCCTTTACCGTACCAATGGTTCGATTGACATTGCGGGTGCTGCAAGAAGTATTCTTGCAATCACACGCACACCGAACAAGGAAGTACCTGCGGAAAGATATTTGGTGCAGGTAAAATCCAACCTTGCCCCGACAGGCTCTGCCATTCTGTTTGAAGTATCTGAGAAAGGTGTGGACTTCATTTCCGAAATGGAAATGACAGCAGAAGAAGCGTTCCAGTCCCTTGCCCCGAAAATTGGCAGACCCAACGATAAGGAAGTCAAGGCGAAAGCATTTCTGATGGAAATGCTGAAAGACGGAGAAATGCTTTCTTCAGATTGTGAAGAAAAACTTGAAGCCGCAGGGTTCAAGAAATCGACCATCAAAAAGGCAAAGAAGAACACAGGAGTTATTTCCCGAAAGAAAGGTTTTCTGTGGTACTGGTCTTTGCCGATGGGCGATATACCGAGAGAATAAAAACGGACTGTCTGCTGATGGGACAGTCTGATTTTATGATTGAGGTATCAAAGGAGGTCAAGGGGGAACACCCTTGCCCACGACATCTTTGCAGACGAAGTCTGAAAGTGTCATAGTGGGTTACACACATTCAAAGAATGTTGTGTAACGGCTTCGCCCTGCCGAGAAAGGAGAACGAAAATGGCTAAAAACAACAAAGCGGATATGAGTTGTGCAAGGGTTAAAAAGTACACCGCTTCCGATGTCAGCAAAGCAGAAAGACACAACGAGCGCAAAAATGAAACCTATGAAAATATGAATGTCATTGAGGAACGCATACCATTTAATGTGCATTTCAAAACACCGACTGCCCCGACTTATATGGAACAATTAAAGCAGATGGAAACTGACGGTTTGGTGTCGCTTCGTGGGTTGAGGAAAGACGCAACGATCTTCAATGAAATTGTGATTGATGTGAACACGATGTACTTCGAGCGTAACGGCGGCTACGAATACGCAAAGCAGTTTTATGAAGAAGCGTTCCATTTCATCGAAGAAAAATTCGGTGCTGAAAATGTAATATCGGCAGTAATGCACGCTGATGAAATCAATATAGCGGCAACCGAGGAACTTGGGAAAGAGGTGTACCACTATCATCTTCACGCTATGGTTCTGCCTGTGGTGGAGAAAGAAATCCTATGGAGCAAGCGTTGCAAAGATGAAAAACTGCGAGGAACGGTTAAGGAAGTTGTTCATCAAATCAGCCATTCAAAGAAATGGAAATCGGATATTCCGCTGACCGACGAAAAAGGCAATCCGCTTCTCAGAAAGAACGGAAAACCGATGTTCCGAGCTTCATACAGTATTCTGCAAGATGAATTGTTTAACCATATGACGGAGCAAGGCTTCAAAGGCTTTCAGCGTGGCGAATACGGAAGTACAGCAGAACACCTGACTTCCCTGCAATATCAAATCAAGCAGGACAAGGAACGCTTGGAGAAGTTGCAGAAGCGCATTCAGCATGAACAGATAAAATATGAGCCTGCCCGTAATGTTTCTAAAACCTATAACGAGATTGACCGTATGGGGCAGAAAACAATCACAGGTAAAATGGCAATCTCCAAAGAGGATTATTCTGAGCTTACTGCCCTTGCCAAAGAGGGCATTACAAGTCGTGCGGAAATTAGCGAATTAGAACAGAGTGCCAACTATTACCGACAGAAATATTTTGACTGTGCAAACGCGCTCGAAAGAATGAAAACTAAATACAACGAACTGAAAGAAAAGTGCAGACCTTTTCTTCAAGCGTTGGAGCATTTCCCCGAAGTTGCTAAACTTTTTACCGAAAAAGTGAAGCAACTTTTTTCTTTTAAGGAAGCACAGGAACGAGCCGAAAAAGAAGCAAGGGAAAAAGAACGACAGGAGCGTATCAAGGCTCGAAGAAACAAGCGTGGTATGGAAAGATAACCATTTCCATTATACTCACGACTTAATGACTTCTTGATATATTGAAAATCTGCGGTTACTGGGTGCTCTAATGTGAATGCCCAGCAATCAAATTTTATGAAAGAGAGGAACTGACTATATGAAAGAACAGAAATATTCTTATTCACAGCGAATTGGAAAGACAACATTCATCGTAAATGTAAAGCAGTCCGAAAGTGCCAAAAAGCCTTTGAATACGGTGTTTCAAGACATCTGCAAGCACGAGGTTTTGGGCGATTTCTTTACGGACAAATCATTTAATTTAGAAAATCCACAAAAAGTATCTTGACAAACTCGACCCCGAAGGAACGGGCTATCGTGCAAAAACACGGTTTGCCCGTTTTTTCAATCTTCCGGAGCTGATTTCTATTTTTAAGGAAGCTGCAGATATTCAGACTTCTGATATGCTGAACCTTCCCGTACCGGAAGCAGAGTTTATCAATGAAGTCTTGAAGCCAAGTGAAGAACAGCAGGATATGGTAGCAGCATTTTCAGAACGTGCAGAATCAGTAAGAGCAGGAATGGTAAATCCGACAGAGGATAATATGCTCAAGATTACCAACGATGGAAGAAAGTGTGCGTTAGACCAAAGGCTTTTGAATGAACTCCTTCCGGATGCCGAAAAAAGCAAGGTCAATACCTGTGTGGAAAATGCTTTCCAGGTATGGGAGGAAGGAAAAGCAGACCGGACAACCCAGCTGATCTTCTGTGACCTGTCCACACCAAAAGGAGACGGGACTTTCAACGTATATGATGATGTCCGGAACAAACTGACAGAAAAAGGAATCCTGAAAGAAGAGATTGCTTTTATCCATGAATACAACACGGAGGCAAAGAAAGCGGAACTGTTTGCAAAGGTGCGGGCCGGACAGGTGAGAATCCTGATGGGTTCCACTCCAAAACTCGGTGCTGGTACCAACGTACAGGACAGGCTCATTGCCCTCCATCACCTTGACTGTCCGTGGAAGCCGTCTGATGTAGGACGGATTTTGCGGACATTCAAAATAAAAAAGAATGTGGAGGTAACAGACAATGGCAAAGACAATTTTTGAGGAAATGGGCGGCAAATACGAAAGGCAAGGCGATTATTTAATACCGTGCTTAACTGTACCCGCCGAAGAAGAACAGCCGATAGGCATCTGGGGACAGCGGCATTTGGATTATCTGAAGCATCACTGCAAAGTTACATACACCAATCTTCTTACAAGCGGCAGACTTAACGCTTACCTTGCCGACATTGACAGACAGGCACAGGAACGCTTTGAAAGGCTCATAGAGGGTATGAAACAGGCACAGGGCATAACGGAACAGCTAAAGGCAGAAAACGCCTTAGAATGGACAGGATGCCTCAATAACATAAGGGCTTGTGCGAGGGAGATTGTGGAAAAGGAAATTATTTTTGCATAAACAGATGATTAGTGGCAGGGGGAAATCCTGCCGCTTTTTCTGCTTTAGTTTGTCAGCTTGACAAATAAAGAGTTAAGGAATATAATTAGATTCAGTATTATACAAGGAGTTAATAAATATGCGGCAAGGTATTCTTAAATAAACTGTCAATTTGATAGTGGGAACAAAAAGTAGCAGTCCCGTTTCACTTTTAATATGGGGCTTAGTTTTTTGTACCCAGTTTAAGAATACTTTTATCATGTAATTTTATATGCCCGAAAACATATAAGTGTTTTGGGGCTATTGGAGTTATTTACCCAGTGATAGGAGTATTTATCACTGGGTATTTTTATGCCCTTTTTTGGGTGTTGATAGGAGGAAAATCACATGAAAATAATTAACTTAGGCATTCTGGCTCACGTTGACGCAGGAAAGACAACATTAACGGAGAGTTTATTGTATACCAGTGGTGCAATTGCAGAACCAGGGAGCGTAGATAAAGGCACAACAAGGACAGATACAATGAATTTGGAGCGTCAAAGGGGAATCACTATCCAGACAGCAGTGACATCTTTTCAGTGGGAGGATGTAAAAGTCAACATTATAGATACGCCAGGCCATATGGATTTTTTGGCGGAAGTATACCGTTCTTTATCCGTATTAGACGGAGCAGTATTATTAGTTTCTGCAAAGGATGGCATACAGGCACAGACCCGTATACTGTTTCATGCACTACAGACAATGAAGATTCCGACAATTTTTTTCATCAATAAAATTGACCAAGAGGGGATTGATTTGCCAATGGTATATCAAGAAATGAAAGCAAAGCTTTCTTCGGAAATTATAGTGAAGCAAAAGGTTGGGCAGCATCCCCATATAAATGTAACGGACAATGACGATATGGAACAGTGGGATGCGGTAATTATGGGAAACGATGAACTATTAGAGAAATATATGTCAGGGAAACCGTTTAAAATGTCAGAACTGGAACAGGAAGAAAACAGGAGATTCCAAAACGGAACGTTATTTCCCGTTTATCACGGAAGTGCTAAAAACAATCTGGGGATTCGGCAGCTTATAGAAGTGATTGCCAGTAAGTTTTATTCATCAACGCCTGAAGGTCAATCTGAACTATGCGGGCAGGTTTTTAAGATTGAATATTCAGAGAAAAGGCGGCGTTTTGTTTATGTGCGTATATATAGCGGAACATTGCATTTGAGGGATGTTATTAAAATATCTGAAAAAGAGAAAATAAAAATCACAGAGATGTGTGTTCCGACAAACGGTGAATTATATTCATCCGATACAGCCTGCTCTGGTGATATTGTAATTTTACCAAATGATGTTTTGCAGCTAAACAGTATTTTGGGGAACGAAATGCTGTTGCCGCAGAGAAAATTTATTGAAAATCCTCTCCCTATGCTCCAAACAACGATTGCAGTAAAGAAATCTGAACAGCGGGAAATATTGCTTGGGGCACTTACAGAAATTTCAGATGGCGACCCTCTTTTAAAATATTATGTGGATACTACAACGCATGAGATTATACTTTCTTTTTTGGGGAATGTGCAGATGGAAGTCATTTGTGCCATCCTTGAGGAAAAATACCATGTGGAGGCAGAAATAAAAGAGCCTACTGTTATATATATGGAAAGACCGCTTAGAAAAGCAGAATATACCATCCACATAGAAGTCCCGCCAAATCCTTTCTGGGCTTCTGTCGGGTTGTCCATAGAGCCGCTCCCTATTGGAAGCGGAGTGCAGTATGAAAGCAGAGTTTCACTTGGATATTTAAACCAATCGTTCCAAAATGCGGTTATGGAGGGGGTTCTTTATGGCTGCGAGCAGGGGCTGTATGGATGGAAAGTGACAGACTGTAAAATCTGTTTTGAATATGGATTGTATTATAGTCCTGTAAGTACCCCCGCAGACTTTCGGCTGCTTTCCCCTATCGTATTGGAGCAGGCTTTAAAAAAAGCAGGGACAGAACTATTAGAGCCATATCTCCACTTTGAAATTTATGCACCGCAGGAATATCTCTCACGGGCGTATCATGATGCCCCAAGGTATTGTGCAGATATTGTAAGTACTCAGGTAAAGAATGACGAGGTCATTCTGAAAGGAGAAATCCCTGCCAGATGTATTCAAGAATACAGGAACGATTTAACTTATTTCACAAATGGGCAGGGAGTCTGCTTGACAGAGTTAAAAGGATACCAGCCAGCTATTGGTAAATTTATTTGCCAACCCCGCCGCCCGAATAGCCGTATAGATAAGGTTCGGCATATGTTCCACAAGTTAGCTTAACAGCTTGCAAAAGTCATATAAAATGAGATTTGAAAGGATTAGAGACTAATTATGATGAAATGCGAATGGATATTGTGTCCTGTTTGTGGGAGCAAAACCCGTAATAAAATTAGGAAGGACACTGTTTTGGAGAATTATCCCCTTTATTGTCCAAAATGCAGACAAGAAAGCTTGATTAAAGTTGACAACTTGAAGATAACTGTCATCAAAGAGCCAGACGCTTAAGACGCAGAGCCGATGAAATTGTGGAACAATTCACGAATCATCGGCTCTTTTTGTTTCGTATTTGAAAGAACAAACTCACCAAATAAAAAAAACGATATTCGGGTGGGTTATTTTGTTATACCCTAAATTACCCTCTGAATTTGTTTTTAAATTTGGAGGGATTTTTTTATGTTCTTTTTTCGGGCGGTTATTCATCTGCTCATACGAAGTAAAATTTATCAATACATAGCATATCAGAGAATGGCAGGAAACCAGTTAAAAAAATTTCTGCCAGTGCAGCGGTACTTCTCACCTTGAAAGTGGAAGTACAATCTCCATACAACAGAATTTGTATTTCCCATAACCGTGAAGGTCACAGAGCCTTTGCGGTTTTTCTTTTGTCGTTTTTTGTTGGAAAGTGCCGCAGGGCTGTTTCTGGTGTGCGTTGCCGCTCCCCGCCTCTCCATCTGGATTTTTACATTTCAAAAATTCAGATTGGAGGTATTAGCGGTGAAATACGCACCAAGAAAAGTATATATCAAAGAAAGCGGCGGCTATGTGGAACTGTCCTATACGGATTTCTGCCGCCGCAGGCAAGCCGACAAGGGATATATGGACAAGCTGTTTATCCCCGTCCAAGGTTGTCTGCTTGAAGTCGTAAGGGAGCAATATGCGGACTTCTACCGTGACAGGGAGCGGTGGCGTTACCTGCAAAAATTAGATGCGAGGAATAGACTGCTATCTCTCGACGGATTTACGGACAGCGAGGGGAATCCTCTGGACTTTATCACTGATGAAGCGGTGGACATTGCAGAAACCGTTGTCAATGCGGTCATGGTGGACAGGCTGAAAGCCGCCCTGCCTTTGCTGTCGGATAGTGAACAGGAGCTGATACAGGCAATCTTTTTTGACGGACTTTCCGAGCGTGAAGTCGGGGCGAGGTTGGGCATAACCCAGAGCGTTGTAAACAAACGCAAAGCCAGAATCCTAATAAAACTAAGAAAGATAATAGAAAATTAAAATTTAAGGCGTTCAGCCCCCTTGTTTTTTCCTTTGGGAAGATGAGGGGGCTTTTCTCTGCCCTCTCAATCAATTCTGATTGGAGGAAGTAAGAATGGCATACAACCACGGACGGGAGGACAGGAAATGGCGTATCTGGAAAGAAGCGGAGGAAAAGCTGCTGCGTGAGTGCGGCGTTGATGAAGCGACCATTGAGCAGATACGCATGGCGGACAGGGCAGACTTCAATTCCAACAGGCGGTTTTACCGATGGACGAATGACGTTGCGGAATATCTTGAGGACATGGCAGGCAGGGAGCGGCAGGCGGAAGTGGGTACGGTTGCGGAGTTACTGGAAGAGATTGAGAGCGAAAATCTCTATCAAGTATTAGTCACGGTGGACGGGCGTACCTTGAAAATCGTCCTGCTGAAAATGCAGGGGTATTCCACAAAGGAGATTGCCCCGCTTGTGCATTTGACGACTGGTGCCATCTATGCGAGGTTAGACCATCTGCGGAAGAAGCTGCGGAAAATTTTATAGCTTCTAAAACAGCCTGCCATCCTGCGGGCTACTGGGTGAGGGATGGAAATCCCCTCACTCATTTTTTGCAGGAGGACAACAGGATGGCATACAGGGTTAAGGCATACACGCTTCGGGAGGAATCCACGGAAAGCGGCACAAGGTATTTTATCAGCTTTAAGGACGGGCAGGGCAAATCCCACGAGTTGGAAGTGTCGGAACAGTTCTTTATGGAGTTTCGGCAGATGGAGCGCAGGAACAGGAATCTTTTCTAATGGGACGAGCGGCACAGGGAGTTTAACGAGGTATGGGACGAAACCCTTTACAGACGGGCGTTGCGTGTGCCTAAGAGCCTTGATGAACGCATGGTTGAGGAAGAACGGAATGAAACGCTCTATAAGGCGGTTGGGAGCCTTCCAGAGATACAAAGGCGGCGTTTCCTGCTCTACTACGAGTATGAGTTCAATTTTTACCAAATCGCCGCTATGGAGCATTGCACCGCTTCGGCAATACAGAAATCTGTTGCGATTGCAAAGGAGAAAGTAAAGGCGGAAATTGAAGAAATATCTCCAACCGTGACCGACACCGCCCGAAAAAGAAATCTGTTTTTTATTTGTGTGGGATTGGCGGCATTACATACTCTCACTTTTTTCCGTGGGAGTAAATCTATTTTTAAGGAGGTCAACGCCTATGTGCAACGAAAACAAAGACACCGCCCGAAAGGAGGAAAGCCATGCAGAAGTTACAGACAGTCAACGCCGAAACGCTCCTTTATGAACCGCTTGAGAAACCATCCTTTGTGGTGGACAGCCTTATCCCGACAGGCTTATCGCTGTTCTGCGGCTCACAGAAGATAGGCAAAAGCTGGCTCATGCTGAAGCTATGCTTATGCGTGTCGCAGGGAATCCCTTTATGGGATATGCCGACAATGGAGGGCGATGTGCTTTACCTCTGCCTTGAGGACACGTTCTGCCGCATACAGGACAGGTTATTTCGTTTGACGGACGAAGCAAGCGGGCGGCTCCACTTTGCCGTGGCAAGCTGCAAGCTGTCAGACGGTCTTATCGTGCAGCTTGAAGATTATCTGAAAGATTACCCAGACAGCAGGCTCATTGTCATTGATACCTTGCAGAAAGTCCGTACAGCTTCAAAAGACAATGCCTATGCAAGCGACTATGGGGACATCTCCCTCATCAAAGACTTTGCCGACAGGCACTCTCTGGCGGTCATTGTCGTACACCACATCCGAAAGCAGAATGACAGCGACGTGTTCAACAAGGTGTCTGGGACGACAGGATTAACGGGGAGTGCGGACGCTACCTTTGTTCTGGAAAAGGAGAAACGTGCGTCTGACACCGCCAAGCTGTATGTGACGGGCAGGGACACGCCTTATCAGGAATACACGCTGCGTTTCCGTGATTGCCGTTGGGAGCTTGTGGAGCGGAAAACGCAGGAGCAGCTTGCGAAAGAAACGATACCAGATGTCCTTTTTCGGTTGGTGGATTTTATGAGGGATAAGGAAGAATGGATAGGCACGGCAACGGAACTGTTAGCCGCTATGGGGGAAACGGAAACCATACCCACGGTGATTACGAAATGGCTGAATGAATACCGCACCACATTTTTAAGCGAGAACCGTATCTGCTACCAGTACAGCCGCAGGAAAGACGGCAGGCGGATTGCCCTTGCAAGGAGGGCGGGTGACAGCGGTGATGGTGGTGACAGCGATATTAGGATACCCCCCTGTTACTGTCATTGACGCTTAAAGCCATGTAAAGCTGGCGGCTCTGCCCTGCGGGTGACAGCAGTGACGGTGGTGACAGTGATTTTAGGATACCCTGCCGCTGTCATCCCTACGGGAGAACACCCCGTAAACGCAAAATGCAGGCGTGAGATTTACTCGCCCTTTTCGGTCGTGTAAAACCACCCCTGCGGTCAGAAAAATCATTCCGATTTTTCCGACTGCGTTTACAGGGTGTAACACACTACACTTTGCCCTGCAAAGTCGTGTGCCAGACGTTCCCTCTGGACTCCCTTAAGGCAGGGCTGTGCCCTGCTATCCTACGCCTTACGGCTTCGGATAAAAGAATGGCGGCATGACGGTGACGGCTCTTGCGAGGGGGGTATCCCAAAAACACCGTCATCATCGACATGACCGTCATGCAGGGGGTGAGGGTGACAGTTGCGGCAGTCGGCAGGGGGTATCCCAAAACTGCTGTCACCACCGTCACCGCTGTCACCCCAAAGGACGGTCACCCGCCGAAAGAAAGGAGGAATCCGCCTATGCCTTATGCAATCCTGCGTTTCCAGAAACGAAAAGCGGGCGGCGTTGCGGCTTGTGAACGCCACAACGAGCGGAAGAAAGAAGCCTACAAAAGCAACCCAGATATAGATATGGAACGCTCTAAAAACAATTACCATCTCATAGCACCACCAAAGTACACCTACAAGAAAGAGATTAACCGCATGGTAGCCGAAGCGGGGTGCAGGACAAGGAAAGACAGCGTGATGATGGTGGAAACGCTCATCACAGCTTCACCAGAATTTATGAACCAGTTACCGCCCGAAGAACAAAAAGCGTATTTCCAGACGGCTCTTGACTTCATTTCGGAGCGTGTTGGAAAGCAGAATATCCTCTCCGCTGTCGTCCATATGGACGAGAGAACGCCCCATATGCACCTCTGCTTTGTGCCGATTACGCCAGACAATAAGCTGTCAGCGAAAGCTATCTTAGGCAACCAGAAATCATTATCCGAGTGGCAGACCGCCTACCATGAGCGGATGTCCTCACGGTGGAATCAGCTTGAACGGGGGCAGTCCTCAATGGAAACCAAGCGGAAACACGTCCCCACATGGCTCTATAAATTAGGCGGCAGGCTTGATAAACAGTATGAAGAAATCGTGTCTGCCCTATCCGACATCAACGCCTTTAACGCAGGGAAGAAAAGGGATAAAGCGTTAGATTTACTCTCTGCATGGCTGCCAGACGTGGAGAAATTCTCTAAGGAAATCGGGAAACAGCAGGCGTATATCGACAGTTTGAAAGAGAGAATTGGGCAGGAATCAGACTATGCGGGGCGTATGCGTGATGAAAAGTACGAGCAGGAACTAAAGGTGCAGAAAGCGAATCAGAAGATATTTGAATTGCAGAGAACCAACGAGCAGATGGGGCGGCTGCTGTCAAAAATACCGCCCGAAGTGTTGGAAGAATTGCAGAAAAATCATAGAAGCAGAGCGAAAGAAAGGTAGATATGTGAATGAAGAAACAGGATTTTAAGGTGTTAAAGACCAAAGACTTGTACCCGTTCCCCGACAATCCGTTTCATGTGGCAGAAGATGAAACACTGTCAGAGTTAGCGGAAAGCATCAAGGAATTTGGCATTGTCACGCCGATAATCACACGCCCGAAAGATCTGGAACAGCAGGAAGGACGTATTTTAAGACAGGGAAACCAGAATGACAAAGTAAAGATATTCCGGTATGTGACGGAGAACACTTTTGATGCGTATATGTGGCAGATTTTGGAGAATAAGCAGAAGTTCATCAGCCAGATCATGACCAGTAAATCACCAGTCAGGGCTTGTGAAGATGTGGATGATACGGCACTGTCCTATGCGGAAATAAAGGCACTTGCCACAGGCAATCCGTACATTAAAGAAAAAATGGATCTGGATGTGCAGGTGAGTAAGCTGAAACTCTTAAAGGCAAACCATACCAGTCAGATTTACCGTCTGGAATCCGATATTGCAAAGAATTTCCCGGTACAGATCAGTGCATTGAAAGAGCGGATTGCCGGGATGCAGGTGGATTCGCAGGTAGTAAAAAGCGTGGATTTACAGGATAATGACACGTTTGCCATGACGGTAGGGAATGTTCTTTATGAAGATAAGAAAGAAGCAGGCGAAGCGTTGATTGCCGCCTGTGCAGGGTTAAAAACCGTCAGCACCGGCGGAAAAGTTGGGGAATATCATGGGTTTACGTTATCTGCTTCCTACAATATGTTTTCCAATGTGTTTGAACTGACGATCAAAGGAAAATGCTCTTATAAGCTGGAGATTGGAAAAGACCCGGTAGGAAATATGCAGCGTATCCATAACACCCTTTCTTCTATCGACAGGAAGCTGACGGAAAGTGAGCAGAAATTGGAAACTGTACAACAGCAGCTTGCTACTGCACAGGAAGAGGTAAAGAAGCCATTCCCGAAAGAAGCAGAGCTGAATGAAAAGATAGAACGGTTATCCGAATTAAATGCATTGCTGAATATGGATGAAAAGGGTAATGAGACGATTATGGCAGATGAGGATATTGGCAGAGAAGGAAATAGCACAGACAGCAGGGATGCCGTAGAAGAAAAAGAACTTCTGGAAACAGCAGACAGAATTCATAAGCCATCTATTCTGGAACGATTAAAGCAGGAGAAGGCACAGCAGAATACAGCGGAACAGCCATCTGTACAGAAAGCTGCAAAGAAAAAACACGAACAGGAGTTATAAAAGATTTCCCGTCAGAGTTTTCTCTGGCGGGGACATAAAATGGAGGGTTTGTTTATGGCAAATAATATAGAAAAACAGTTAAAAGAAATATCGGAACGGCTGGAGCAGGGAGTAAAGGAAATCTTTACATCGGAGCGATATACCGAATATCTGAATACCATGTCAAAGTTCCATAATTACAGCTTTAATAACACGCTGTTGATCACCATGCAGAAACCGGAAGCAACACTGGTGGCAGGGTATCAGGCATGGCAGAAGAAATTTAACCGTCATGTAAAACGTGGAGAGAAAGGAATCCAGATCATCGCACCAGCACCGATTCGGGAGAAACAGGAGATTGAAAAGATCGACCCGGTAACAAAAGAGCCTGTGATCGGGGATGATGGACAGCCAGAAACAGAGATCGTGGAGATGGTGATACCGAGATTCCGTGTAACGACAGTGTTTGATGTCAGCCAGACAGAGGGAGAACCGATCGCAGAACTGGAGGTGCCGGAGCTTACCGGAAGTGTACAGTTTTATGATACGTTCATGCAGGCATTGCAGAATATTTCTCCTGTACCAATCCGCATGATGAATGTGGAAGGGGAAGCGAAAGGCTATTATCACCAGACAGAAAAATATATTGCGATAAAGGAAGATATGAGTAATGTCCAGACGATGAAAACCGGAGTCCATGAAGTGAGCCACGCATTGCTGCATGACCGGGAAGTAATGGATGCGGAAGGAGTCTTAAAAGACCAGACAACAAAGGAAGTGGAAGCAGAAAGTATTGCTTATATTGTCTGCAACCATTTTGGTCTGGATACTTCAGAATATTCGTTTACCTATATCGCCAGCTGGTGCGAGAGCAGGGATATGAAGGCGTTGAAAGCATCTATGGATACCATCCGAAAAACATCGGCAGAGATCATTGAGAATATCGAGGCACAGATGTACGAGTTGGAAATGGAAAGACCAATCCGGGATACCTTCCATAAGGAAGATTTGATTCTGCATCTTTCGGGCAGCATGGGTTCCGAGTTTACTTATGATCTGATCGAAAATATGAGCAGGGAACAGTTAGAACAGAATGTGGGTGAATACGTCCGCCTTCTGGAAAGTGGTGAGATAGAGGAAAATGAGAAACCACTGGAAAGTTTTCTGGAAGAAAAAGGTGCTGCCGTCACACCACTCTATGACAGCAGTGGGCACGGAGAGAACTATCCGATTGATTTTTATGATGTGGAATATGATGCGGACACAGGCGTTACTTCTTTTTCTGACCTTTCTCCGAAAGATCAGGCAGAGATGTTGGTGCAAAAAGCAGAGTTTCCAAGAAATATTTTTTCGGAAAATGAAAAGGCATTTGTAAATGAATATGCAGAAACCTTCCCCGGACAGGTGGAAAGACTGAATGACCTGGTATGGGATATGAGGGAATCTTACGATGAAGCCGGTTCAAAGCTGGTGTATGAAGTGATCCAGGCAGCAAGGGCAAACTTCCCAGTGAAGGAACCGGAGATTGCAGAAGAAACAGCCATGCAGTATGCCCACCGTCTGATTGAAACGGCAGAAGCTGCAAATACAGGAAATTTCACAGATTCCCAGAGAAATCTTATTGTGAATTTTGCATATAAGATGGATGACAAAGACGAAGTGCTTGGACTGGTGAATCGTATGATGACCGCAATCCGCAGACCGGAAAGTGAATATACGAGAAACCTTATGAATGAAACACAGGCACAGATTGACAATTTCCCAGATGGCATGATCGGTTTTACGGAAATGCACGAGGCAGGAATCCAGTTAGACCATATGCTACCGCTTACGAAAGACCGGGCATATGAATTATACCGTGGAGGGGCAGAAATTTACATCTTATATGGAAATCCAGAGAATCCACAACGGGCAGAACAGGTGCTTGTGGAGACGGAAAATGAGATTTTGGGATATGACGGTATCTTTGGAATCACAGAAACAGAATGGGAAGTCCAGAAAGAAAGAGAAGTCTCTGCCACAAAACAGGAAGCACTGGAACGGCAGAGTGCAGAAAAGATTGATGAGACACTTCTTCTGCATGGAGAAAGCAGAAGGTTTGCCATTTATCAGATGGATAGTGGAGATGAGCATACCTATCAGTTTATGGGAATGGAATCTGCAAAGAACCTGGGCTATACCATTGATGGAAAGGATTACCGGATGGTTTATGCAGCACCGTGGATGCCAACAATCACGTTAGACAATATATTTGAACGATTTAACATTGATCGACCGGAAGATTTCCGTGGTCATTCCTTATCGGTAAGTGATGTGATCGTGATAAACAGGGGTGCAGAGATCACAGCCTATTATGTAGATTCTTTTGGATTTCAGGAACTTCCGGAGTTTGTCCAGCATAGAATGAACATGCTGGAACATAATTCCGTCAGGGCATATCCGCCAGTTTATAAAGAAACATTGGAACAGGCAATGGGAGAACGGGATGTAGATGCCTATCTGGATTCCAGAAAGTTAAACCTGGACTGCAAGAAAGCAATCGAGGATGTTATCCGGGAGAATTTTGACGGACTGCACTTAAAGCAGGGTGCGGCAAAAGAAGTCGTGGAACGCTTTGGGGAAGAACGTATGAATTTTGTTATGGCAAACACCATCCGTGAACTTTCTCATGATGGAAGATTTTCCAGACAGAACAAAGACTGGGCGGAGCATATCGAAATCCCGGAAAATATCAGCCGGGGCAGAAATCTGAACCTGGATTATGTGATTGAAAGCCACCCGGCAGTTTTAGATGGGTTTATCGACATGGCAAGAGCTGAGATCCGGATGCAGAGGATAGAACAGGCGATAGGAGAAAACGAAGTGACGATCACAGCAGAGACAAGAGGATATGAAGCAGAAGGACATAACGGGACATGGCATACGGTTGATAAAAAGGAATATGCTGGGGAAAAGTTTTTCTTAATGGAACATGATGAATTTGGCTCCGATGTGGCTGGCATTATCGTAGCAGAAAATGGACAGCTTGTAGCGGAGGACTTATGGAATGGATTTGATGAAGGAGCGTTAGAAACTGTATCAGAATATCTGCAGGAAAATGGAATAACACTCTATGACTTGACGGAATTCCCGAAAGATTCTGTTGTAACCCTGCGGAGTGGACAGACACTTACAATCGAAGAAATACAGGCAGTACAGAAAGACATATGGGAAGAAACGATGGCAGGAAAAAATGAATTGGGAACAGATGTCCGGTTTAATTTTCATGCAGTCAGTGAGGTGCAGCTGCCGGAAGGCATAAAGTTAAAAATGCCAGAGATTCATTACATTGATAATTTTTATGTGATGGAAGATGTAAATGCAGAGGGTGTAGTAAAAGTAAACCGGTATGAATCACTGGATGAAGCGATGCAGGAATATTTACGTCTGCCAAATCATCAGAAAAAAGTGCTTGGTATCCAGAATACGGAAACGATGCAGGAAAGCATGGATTTTATCCGATGTGAAAACGGGATAGATCGGCTGACCCATGCGTATGAACAGATCGGAGGGTGGCTGAATCCAGAAATATATGAAGCGGTAAATAAAATGGAAAACATGCTGGACTGGAATGAGGTACAGATTGCATATCAGATTGGAAAACAATACTTTACAATCCAGACCGCAGAAGATGGCTATGACTATACATTTTACAATGAAGATTATCAGGAGGATGATGGAGGAATCTATGACAATCCGACAATCTATGTGGATAAAGCTGCCAGTGATATTTTAGAAGATAAAGGGTACTCACTGGAAGATGCAAAAGTAGTGGATTATGAAGAACTGATGGCAGATGTGGAAGAAGTTCAGGAAGAACAGATGCAGCGGATACAATTAGAAAAGAACTGCCCGGCAAGTATTTTTGAAGGATTTCGCAGAGAAGAAGCACTGCAAACCTATGAGGGAATCGCAATGCAGTTTACCAGGAGTAAAGGGTATCTGACCATACAGGCAACAGAAGAAGGATATTCTTTTATTTTTTATGACTTTGACCTGCATGAAATCCAGAGTGGTGATTATGATAATCCCGACGCATTTATCCAGGAAGCCGCTTATGAAATTCTTAAAAGTGAGAGAATGGATGACATGGAATGTGTCAAAGTGGATTATAAAGAATTTGAGGAAATGACGATCCAGCACTCTAAAGATTTATTGCAGGAGGGGGAACTTCGTGTGACTTCTGAGATTGGAAGAAATGAACTGGCATTAAATAGCCTGAGCAGGGCAGAAGTAGAAAGAGGGGTTCTGTATCATGCACAGGCAGTATTAGAAGATATGGGAATGGAACAGGAGGTAGAGCTGCTTGCTGCAAGAGTGTATGGTTCCAGAAGCAGACAAGACCTTTACCGGGAAGATTCTGACCTTGATGTAGTGATTTCTTATCGTGGCAATATCCGTGAAGACAGTTTCTTCAATGAATTAAATGCTCATGGTATAGCAATGGCAGGTATTAAGGTGGACATCAATCCTATCGCAGAAGAAAGAATCACTCTGGCAGAATATATGAAGGAAGCAGATGCTTACCTTGATCAGCAGGAGATTAAAAAGCTGGCGGTGGATTTAGATAATTTCAGATATGAATATGACGCTTATGAATATAAAGATACCGTTGAGAACAGGGAAGAACAGGTGGAGAAAATCACAGAGGACATTCTGAATAAGAAAACAGAGTGTTTAAAGGACTGGTTGGTTGAAGTATCTGAAGAATCCGATATAGACAGCGATGCTATAACTGCCCATTCTTTACTTTCCCGTCTGGAGGACGCAGAGAGATTTTCTATCTTTGACAAACAGCCAGAGCAGGAACAGCCAGAAGCCACGATCAGTTTTTATGTCGCAGAGTGCATGGAGTTTCCGGTCATGGGAGAGTACCATAACAACCTTACTTTAGAAGAAGCCATTAAAATATATGAGAGCATCCCGTCAGAACGGTTGCATGGAATCAAAGGAATCGGATTTGATCTGCAAGATGGCGATGAAGATTATTCTGGGGAATATGGACTCATGAGTGGAGACAGGATAGACAGGGATCTGATTGATATGATTCCACATTATAAGGAGAGTCCATTGGTACAGAAAGCAATCAACGATATGGAAAAATATCTGAATGAGAAACATGGAAAAGTGCAGGAAGCAGAACAGACCGTGGAAGTGAAACAGGAAGTTTCAGAAACACCAGTCAAGAAAGAATCCGTATCAGTAGAACCGAACCAGACGCAAAAGAAAGAGCCTGTAAAGGGCGAAAAAGGAGAACTGAAAAAATCTGTGCTGCAGTCGTTAAAAGAGTTCCAGGCAAGAGTAAAAGCACAGGAGCAGAAAGAAATGGCAACTGAAAAATCCAAAGCACATAAGAAGGGGGATGTAGAATTATGATGGATCTGGCAATGAACTTTGATACAGACGAATGTTTAGTGACCGCAATGTTTGATAAAGGCAACCGAAATGATACGATGGAAGAGGAACACATCAGATATTATCATGCGTAGATGAAAAAACAAAAATTTTCAAACAAGACATTGTTGAAAATAAAAACCTGTGCTTTGAGGGACTAAGTATAGACAAATATAGGCGAGTGGTGATCCATGGTGAAACTGAAATTGAATTGACTTATACAGAATTTGAAATCTTATTGCTATTAGCACAAAATGCCGGAATAGTGTTCAGTAAAGAGCAGATTTACGATTGTGTCTGGAAAGAACCATATTTTGGCGATTATAATATTGTTATGAGTCATATCCGTAACCTACGTGAGAAAATAGAAGATAATCCAAGTAAACCAATGTACATACAGACAGTGTGGGGAGTTGGGTATCACTTTAATAAAAATTTAAGCAGTGGTCTGTGAAAATATTCCAGATCACTGCTTATTTTTCCTTTTTAACACCCAAGAGATATTCACAAGATACATGAAAAAATTTAACTAATGATACAGACGGCGTGAAAAGTCAAGATATTCTAGCGGAAAATTGAAGAAAATCAGAAGAATGCCAGGAAGACTTTCCTATGGAAATTTAATCGTACAGACGTTAGGAAAGTGTGGGAAATTTCGTCTGTGTCATGACATAGGAAGTGTTTGCTAGGTATCCTTTCATGCACTCCCGAAGGATGTGCCAATGTAGAAGGCATATGATTGTATTATTCGAAAGAACGAATTATAATAATATTCGGAGGAATGGATATGGATTATATGATATTAAAAGAAGCTAGTGCAAAATGGGGAGTAACACCTCGTTGGATAAATTATTTTTGCTCTGGTGGACGTATTCCAGGACCTGTAAAGATGGGAATGGTTTGGCTGATACCAAAATCAGCATAAAAACCTGTGGATGGTCGGACAAAACAAGGGAGAGAATTGTACCATGAATAGAATTTTGATTATAGATGATGACAGAGAACTGTGTGCCTTAATTAAGCGCAGCGTACAAACGGAAAATATAGCAGCCGATTTTTGTAATACCGGAAAAGAGGGCTTGCAGAAATTAAAAGAGCAGGAATATCAGCTTGTAATACTGGATGTGATGATGCCCGGTATGGATGGGTTTGAAACACTGGAAGAAATCCGCAAAGAGCATAGTTTGCCAATTTTAATGTTCACATCCAAAAATGACAGCATTTCTAAGGTGCGGGGGTTACGGGCCGGAGCGGACGATTATCTGACAAAGCCGTTTGATATGGATGAGCTGATTGCCCGTATTGTGTCCCTCATTCGCCGTTACACTCGCTTTAATCAGCAAGCCGGAACGATGCAAAAGCTGAATTTTGATGGATTACAAATTGACCTTGAAAATCGTTCCGTTACTACGGGAAACGGCACTTTTGAACTTCCACCAAAGGAATTTGATTTGCTGCTCTATTGTGTAAAAAATCAAGGAAGGATTTTAACAAAGCAGCAGATTTATGAAGAAGTATGGGGTGAAGAATATTTCTATGATGACAGTAACATTATGGCGATTATCAGTCGGCTTCGTAAAAAATTAGAAGTCAACCCCTCCAGTCCAAAGTACATCCAAACTGTCAAAGGGATCGGTTATCGCTTTAACAAGGAGGTGTAGTCAGCATGGAAATCATCGTATTCTTGTCCATTGTGATTGCTGTTGTGGCTGTATTGACTTCCATCGTTCTCGTTCGGCGTATAAAAAAACAAATAGCAGAAATGACCGATGCATTGGTTGATGTGAAAAATGGAAATGGCAATCGGCGTATTTTGTCTGCAACAAATGAACTAACAGCCCCTCTTGCATATGAAATCAATGAGATCGTTGTGGCTTATGAAAGCAGGCTTTCTGCTGTGCGACAGACGGAAGAAACCAACCGCCAGCTTATGACGAGCCTTTCTCACGATGTTCGGACGCCTCTTACCACTCTGATCGGGTATCTTGATGCTGCACACAAAGGTATTGTTACGGGAAAAGACCGGGATGATTATATTGAAACTGCTCGCCGGAAAGCCCACGATCTGAAAGAATATATTGATGTGCTTTTTGACTGGTTCAAGTTAAATTCCAACGAGTTTGCTTTGGAAATCCAGAGCATTGAGGCCGCAGAGTTTACAAGGAATATCCTGATTGACTGGATACCGATTTTTGAGGATAAACAGGTTGATTATGACATTGATATTTCCGAACAGCCTGTCCGGGTAAGATTGGATATAGACAGCTATATGAGAATCATCAATAATCTCATTCAAAATGTCATCGCTCATAGCCATGCGGACAAAATTAAAATCTCCCTATCGAAGAAGGAAAACAGCATGGAGCTGCTGCTGGCGGATAATGGAGTGGGAATTGAGAAAGAAGATTTGAAACACATATTTGAACGGCTTTATAAGTGTGATAAAGGACGCTCTGAAAAAGGCAGCGGACTTGGTCTTTCTATTGTCCATCAGCTTGTAGAAAAGATGGGTGGAAGTATAACAGTTGAAAGTTTGCCGGGAAAAGGAACTGAATTTATGTTGCTTTTTCCTTTGGAGAGTTAAGCGGGTTCCCGTCTTTATGGCGGGAGCCTTTGTCATTTTACTGGATTTCAAATTGCAAGGTTAGTGCAAGGTTGCGGCAAGGTTAATGCAAGGTTGGCATGATAAAATACCTTACAGAACAGGAGGTTTTGAATATGGATACAAAATATATCATTGAAACAAAAAATCTGACAAAGCAATACGGCTCACAAAAGAGTGTGGCTGACTTAAATATCCATGTCAAGCGTGGGAGAATTTATGGTCTGTTGGGTAGAAACGGAGCCGGAAAAACCACAACTATGAAAATGCTGTTGGGTTTAACGAAGCCTACTTCCGGTGAGGTCAAAATCTGGGGAAAGTCTTTGCAAGGAAATGAAAAGAAGTTGCTGCCCCGCATTGGCAGTTTGATTGAGTCCCCTGGTTTTTATCCCAATCTGACCGGTACGGAGAACCTGCGTATCTTTGCTACCCTGCGTGGAGTACCAAACAATCATGCCATCAAAGACGCTCTGGATTTGGTCGGGCTACCTTACAAGGATAAAAAGCTGTTTTCGCAATACTCTCTTGGCATGAAGCAGCGGTTGGCGATTGCCCTTGCAGTCATGCACGATCCGGAGCTTTTGATTTTGGATGAGCCGATCAACGGTCTCGATCCCATCGGTATTGCAGAAGTGCGATCCTTTATCCGTGAGCTTTGCGACACAAGAGGAAAAACCATTTTAATTTCCAGTCACATTCTTTCGGAGATTTCCTTGCTGGCTGATAATATTGGAATTATTGACCACGGTGCATTGCTGGAAGAAGAAAGCCTTGCTGAGTTGGAGCAAAAAAGCAGTAAACATATCCGGTTTACGCTCTCTGATACTGCACAGGCGGCAAGAATTTTGGAACGCAATTTCCATGAAACCCATTTTTCCATACAAGACGACCACAATCTGCGTCTACACAATATGGAGCTACCCGTGGGGAAAATTGTAACTGCTTTTGTAGAAAACGGATTGGAGGTATCAGAAGCACATACCTGTGAAGAAAGTCTTGAAGATTACTTCAAGCGTGTGACAGGGGGCGAAGGAATTGCTTAAACTAATCAAATGCGAATTTTTGAAATTGAAACGGAAGAAATTTATTCCGCTGATTATTTTGGCTGCGTTCCTGTTTCCAATCCCGCTGACTTATCTGATGACAACGCCCTCTATGATGGAGCGATATACGGATCGGGCAGATGCTTTCGATGGACTATTTAACATGGTGTTGGGATATGGTATCCAGTTTTTACTGCCCTGCATTATCGGAGTGATTGCCGCTATTCTGTTTTTTATGGAACGCGACAACGATACATTCAAAAATTTGCGTACAATTCCAGTAACCAGCACGCAAATGGTACTTGCAAAGATCATTGTCCTTTTTATCTTTGGAATTGTTTTTTGCGTGGCTTCTACTATTGCAACAATTCTTTGCGGAATTGGAACATTAGAAGTTTATGGAATTGGTTATAAGCTGTTTTTGGCGGTTGAAACGGGGATCTTCATTACAGCAGGAACACTCCCGTTGATTGTCCTTGTTGTCTTTTTCAGTAAGACCTATGTTTTTTCCATTTTGCTGTGTGTCTTTTACAGCGTTCTGAACATGAGTGCTACGGCATTGTTTGACACATTGCCTAAAACCATGTTATGGCTTCTGCCCACGCCACTGACTACATTTTGGAGTGCGGGAGATATGGCGGCTCATGGAATAAAAATGGACTTGGAGCAAATGACAGGGCTAATTCCTTCAATATTTCAAGTTGTATTCATTCTTGGAATCATGGCATTCGTTTCGTTCTTACTGATTGACAGATTATATAAGCAGAGGGGGGAATAAACATGGTTCGCATTGTAAAAACAGAATTTTATAAATTGAAAAGGTATCATATCCTTTGGGCGGGCGTTGCACTCATGCTCCTATCCGTCCTGCTGACCTTGTTTACCTCTATGGCGAATGATGGTTCCGTTTGGGATTTCGTCTATCTTACAGAACAGGTCATCAAAAACAATATGTCCATGATTTTTCCGATGTGTATCAGCCTAATTGCTGGATATATGATTTCTCGTGAGCAGACGGATGACACACTGAAAAATATTCTGACTGTGCCGATTTCTTTTAAGAAGCTGCTGACCGGAAAATTGATTGTGTGCGGCGTATTGTCTATTATTTTCGGGCTGATATGCAGCTTGTTTACAATCATAGCGGAAATGATTGTGGGATTTCCAGGCTTTGAGATTTCCTTAGCTCTAAAAGCAGCCTTGCAGATTACTGCGGTTAATTTCTTTTTATATCTTGCGGTTCTGCCGATTATCGCTCTTACTTGTCGGAGGACAGGTAGCTTTTTAGTCGGTGTAATCATTGCTTTTGTCTATGGATATGGAGGGATGTTTGCCGCAGGAAATATGACATTAGCAAACCTTTATCCGATTACCGCAAGTCTTGGAATGGTAGGCTACCGCAGCTATGATACCGCAGTCAACTGGAATATCGGAAGCTGTTCTTGCAGTCTTGTGCTTGCTGTTGTTATTTCTGCCATCTTGATTTTGTGCATGAAAGAGCGAGAAGCAACCCAAACAAAGAAAAAGGCCAAAAAGGTAGCACCAAAGAAAGGCTGGTGATGATTTTATTAAGAAAATAGTTTTAGCATTGGCATTTGTCCTTTTGGGAAGTTTTATGATTTCTGGCTGTTCAAAAGATGAAATTCTCAATCATTATAATAATATCGTTCAGTCGGCTGGAGTCATAGGGCTTACAGGAAAGTTATCTTTGGAAGGAACAAAAGAAAAAGGGATTGATGATTATACGGGAACTTATACGGCTGATTATGAGAATTTTTCAGATTCAGAGTATTTGTTTGGAGGAACTTCTATAAAGCGAGAAGCTGGTAAGGATTTGTCTATTGATTGCACTTTGGAGGTTGCGGAGGGAACTGCAAAAGTATTTTGGATTTCTGGAGCTGATGAAGTAGTCACTTTGCTTGAAACAACCGGAACTTATAGTGACACAATTACACTTCCTGATGGCGGAAATTATGTCGGCATTGAGTGTGAGGAATTTACTGGAAACATTGAATTGAATATTGAATAATCTTTAGCTGTGTGATGGTAAAAGAAAAATGTCACAGTACGGCAGATTTGTTTTAGTTAAAAGTTTATGCATAAAAAATAAAGTAGGTGATTACATGGGAAAATGTTAATACTGACATTTGAAGATAGTGAGGAAGAAATCCTGAATCATATAATATCCTGTGTCAATACGGGAGCAAGAGCATTTCAAGTAATTGAAAATGCAAAAACAAATTTGAGTTATGGAGATATTGTTATTTTGTTGGATAAAAGAGAATTATTTCGAAAGCAGGAAAAAATAGATTTATCTTTTATAGAGTTTGAAATTTTGCATTTATTAATGCGAAGTCCTGGAAGAGTGTTTAGTAAAGAACAAATATATGATATAATCTGGAATGAACCCTATTCGGGTGATTACAATGTTGTTATGCGACATATCTGCAACATTAGAGAAAAGATAGAAGATGATCCTGGACATCCGGTATATATACAAACGGTGCGCGGTGTAGGATATCGGTTTAACGGAAATTTAGGTAGCGAGTGAAATCGCTGCCTATTATTATGGTTTTACAAAGAAGGAAGTTTGTTATGAGAAGATCTTTGTATTTCAGGAGCATCCTGTTTGAGATATTTGGACAGGTTTTGATGTATCAATTCCAACTCTTTTATTTCTTGCTTAAAAGAAACGTATTGAGTATTTAGTGATTCCTTTCTGGAAATAAGATCTGCAATTTGCTCTTGTAACTTATTGGAATTAAGATGCTTCAGATCCATGCCATTTTCCTGTAAAATATGTTCAGCACCCGCGAAAAGAATAATTTGAGATTCATATTTACGGAAATAACGATCTGGATCTTTGGAGCTTTTATAATGGTCGTCGTAAATTTTATTTTTCTGATATTGTTCGGCATATTTTAGCATTTCTCGAAGATGGCGTATCTGAGACTCGAGAGAAACAACAGAGGTATTTACCTCTTTTTGCTGCATATGTAACAAGGCTATGCGGTCTTCAAGTTCTGAAAAATTATGTAGATTATGTGTGAACATCTTGTTATATTCAGCAGAGACAATTTTTAAATTTGAGAAGTGTTAACAGGTATATATTGGAAGAATTCAGCCAGGGGAACTCTGGCTGATATAAAAACACATCTGCAGAAATAGTGACTGAAGAAATTTTGAGTAGTGGAATTGGGAAGAAGTATTTAGATACTATAATAAAGAGATTAGCTGGCTTGTATACTAACAGAGAGGACATAGTAAACAGATTTGCGTTATTATCAGGGATTGTAGGGAGATTCCGAAGAGCTTTTGTTCAGATGATGAAACAATAGGATTGGTACAGGAAATATATGGAACAAAAGTTAATAAAGGGATTTGTTGCGTTTTCTGCTATAATAATCTGCCAGCAAAGAATGTGTTGTCTGAATATGTTTGTGATTATAAGAAACGAGCAGGGTTATTTCAAAGATCAGCAGATTTAGAGTAGTTCTTTTTTTTCTGAGAGAAAATTAAAAATCGTTTTTGGTTCTTCTGGAGAGTGATTATAGCGTTTGGGAAACATCCGGAGAAACCATTACCTCAGAGTGTCGTAAAGTTCTTTATCAAAGAAGGCTTTGAGATGCCCTTTCTTTTTTATGCAAATCTTTTCTCTTGTCTACATATAAACCTAAGAAAAAGCTTGACGTTTAAATATTACAAGTGTAATATTTAAGAAAATATGAAAAAAGGAGAAATAAAACTATATGAGAAAAAAGAAAAGAAAAAAACACACGAAGATTATTACAAAAATAGTTTTATTTAGCGGTATATTGATTGGTGGTGGAATCGGTATTGTAACAATAATGAATTGTAATGTTCCTGAAAAAAGACTAATGGAATATATGAAATATATTGAAAAAGGGGAATATGAGCAAATGTATGCCATGCTGGATCAGAAAAAAAGCAGCATGAACAGTAAGGAAGAATTTATAGAACGAAATTCTAAAATATATGAAGGCATTGAGATGTCTGATCTGTCCATAACCGATATTACAGTAAAAAGACAAGAAAACGGAAATGCGGCAGTTTCCTATACAACAAATATGCAGACTGCTGCAGGAAATGTAGAATTTACCAACGATGCGGTATTTTCACATGATTGGACAGGATATCATTTAATCTGGCAGGATCAGTTGATTTTTCCAGAGTTATCTGCAACGGATAAAGTTCAGGTAACGTCAGAAGAGGCAAAGAGAGGAGATATTTTAGACAGAAATGGTCGTCAGTTGGCTGGAGAGGGAACTGCATCTTCGGTAGGAATTGTTCCGGGCAGGATGGAGAACAGAGAAGATACAATAAAAAAACTGGCAGAGTATCTTGGAATTGGAGCAGACGAAATTGAGGATAAGTTAAAAGCCGGTTGGGTAAAAGCAGATTCTTTTGTACCAGTAGCAACAATTCCTAAAATACAAGAGGTCGATCTTTTGACAGTGAATCCGGATAAAACTGTTCTGGAAGAAAAAGAAAAGCAGGACACATTATTGAAGATTCCAGGTATTATGTTATCTGATGTAAAAGTACGAACTTATTATCTAAAAGAAGTTGCCTCTCATCTGGTAGGGTATGTACAGGCGGTTACAGCCGAAGATTTGCAGGAACATAAAGGGGAAGGGTATCGTACAAACAGTGTGATTGGAAAGACTGGACTGGAAACGCTTTATGAAAAAGAACTAAAAGGAACAGATGGGTGTGAAATCTGTATTGTAGATGCAAATGGAAATAAAAAAAGTGTTATTGCATATGAGCCTAGAAAAGATGGAGAAGATATCCATACTACGATTGATGGTGATCTTCAAAGTACTCTTTATGAACAATTTAAAGAAGACAGAGGATGTTCTGTGGCTTTGAATCCTTACACAGGGGAAGTATTGGCGTTGGTAAGTACGCCATCTTATGATGATAATGATTTTGTACGTGGAATGGACAACAGCCAGTGGAGTGCATTAAATGAAAATGAAGATAGGCCTTTATACAACCGCTTTCGCCAGACATGGTGTCCTGGCTCAACTTTTAAACCTGTAATTGCTGCAATTGGATTAAAAGTGGGGGCATTTACTGCAAATGACGATTTTGGAAATGAGGGTCTGGCGTGGCAGAAAGATTCCTCGTGGGGAGATTATACAGTGACTACACTTCATGATTATGAACCTGTGATCTTGAAAAATGCGCTTATTTATTCAGATAATATTTATTTTGCAAAAGCAGCATTAAAAATTGGTGCGGATCAACTGATGCAGTCTCTAAATCAAATAGGATTTAATCAGGAACTTCCATTTGATATTAAAATGTCAGAGTCCCAATATTCTAATATGGACAAGATAGAAACAGAAATCCAGCTTGCTGACAGTGGGTATGGACAGGGACAGATTCTGGTAAATCCTTTGCATCTTGCAAGCATTTATACGGCTTTTCTAAATGATGGAAATATGATAAAGCCATATCTTCACGCGGATGATGGAAGCACTTCCAGTGAAATCTGGATAAAAGATGCTTTTTCACCACAAATTGTTTCGGAGGTTATGGAGGGGTTAGAGGGTGTAGTGAATAACCCGGAAGGAACTGGTTATGGAGCATGCCGGGAAGACATTAGATTAGCAGGAAAAACCGGAACAGCGGAACTGAAAGCTACAAAAGAAGATACATCTGGAACAGAAATTGGCTGGTTTACAGTTTTTACTACAGATAGAGATACAAAGAATCCTATTTTGCTCATCAGTATGGTAGAGAATGTGAAAGATATTGGAGGAAGCGGTTATGTGGTGGAAAAGGATAAGGCGATACTGGATGAATATCTTGGTAATGAATAATTTTTACCTTTAAATATTACAAATGTAAGAGGAAAATGATATGAAAAAAATTTGGAAAATATTTGTGGGAGTTATTTTTCTTGCTGTCTGTAGTGGATGTGGCATAAAGAAAGAGCAGAAAAAGACAATTGAAGATACGAAAGAAAAAATTTACAGAGAGTGTGAAATGCTAGCAGAAGGCTATCGGAACATATATGAGAATGCTGTGAAAGAAAATGCACTATATGAGCTGAGTACAATACAAAAAAGTATGGATTATTTTGGAAAATATGGATATGCAGTAATTGATTCCTACAATCAGCTGGATATGGTTCAAAGTATTAAAGTAGATGATTTTTTGAAAAAAGCAGAAAAAGAGAAGAATGGAAAAACTACTATATTTCAAGTTATAGCAGGGGATCATTTTATCCGGTATGATCTGAAAACCAAACAGGGGAAAATAGACGTTGAAGTAAGCTCTTTTAAATGGAAAGAGGACACTTGGCAGGAAACATATTATCATGAGTTTAGAGCTAATTCATGGAAATATACAGAAAACGGGCATTTCTTTATAGAAGAATATCATCCGGCAGGATATGATGGACCGTCTGGATATCGGGACTTTCGGGTAGCACCGTTAAATAAAAAATGTCGGGAGTTGAATCGAAAATATATACTTCCTTTTGGATATACACTTAATAAATTGTTTACTTCTAATTGGAGTGAAAAAAATTATGATGGAATAAATTTTTATGATGTTTTTGATCGTTTACTTTCAATGGAAGAAAAAACTGATGAATTTAAGGAAGGAAAGACTTATGAAATCCCAAAAGAATCATTTGAAACGATATTTCAAAAATATTTTAATATAAGCGCAGAGATACTGCAGACAGGAACGGTATTTCACACAGAAATACAGACATATCGGTATCGAACCAGAGGAATCGTATATGATTTTGCTCCCACACCATATATTCCATATCCGGAAGTTGTTTCCTACATAGAAAATCAAGATGGAACAATAACACTGGAAGTAAATGCGGTATGGCCACAAAAAGAATTAGATCAGGCGTTTTGTCATAGCGTAACCATTCGGCTGTTAGATAAAGATAGATTTCAATATGTATCCAATTATGTATCAAGGTCAGAAATAGAGGTTACCTGGTATACAGAAAGATTATCAGACGAAAAGTGGGAGGAATGTTATGGAGATAATTGATATGATTACAAAAAGAAAACTGAAAAAGATGATGAGCGTTTTATTTATTTCGGGATGCTTTTTCATAGGAAATACAAAATGTAAAGGGGCTGATTTAGAATATATTTCACAGGAAACTGCGAATTATGCTGTACAAGAAAGAGGATATGATTTGCCAGTAGATGAAGTCGTGAAAGAAGAAGCTATTGAAGATTGTAAGAATGTTATGAATCAGATGAAAGTCATTTATCAAAAGGCGGATAAAGGGACTTCATCGAATATAGTAGTTTCTGAGACAGTAATGGAAGAAATGCAGGAAGTATTAAAGGAAAAAAATGTCCCCGTTATTACATCAGCACCGTATTCAAATATGGCTAATTATTCTAAAATGGAAGAATTTCTTTTCAGGGCAGAACAGGATCTGACAGGAGATATCGTCTTATATAGGATTAACAGGGATGGTGGGATAGAAAGACTCAAATTCAATTATGATGGGACAGATATGTATTTGCTGGCTGTGAAAGCTGTTTGGGGTATGAACGACAATCCATCTATTGTATATGTTTCGTATACAAGGATAGAAGAATGGAAATATACAGAAAAAGGCTGGTTTGGTTATACGCTATGCGTTCCAAAGTATCCGGAAGTATCAGAAGCGGTTGATGGCAGTTCTATGATAAGAATTAAACCTTTAAGTGATGAATGCAGGGAAGTTTCAAAGAGGTGTGTGTATTTGCTTGGATATCAGGGGAATAATCTTTTATGTTCTGATTGGGATAGATCTGATATGGAAGGGTTAGATTATAATGGTTTATATGAATATTTATATCGAATGAAATACGGGGAGAGATATGAGTTTTCAGGTAACTCAAGTGGAATTCCGGCAGAAGAGTTTGAAAATCTGATAATGGAGTTTTTGCCGATAACAGCAGATCAAATTAAAAAATGGGCAGTATTTGATTCGGAACATCAAACTTATGACTGGGAACGATTAGGCTGTTTAAATTATAGCCCTACTTATTTTGGAACATCTTTACCGGAGGTCGTTGAAATAAGAGATAGCGGAGAGGGAAACAGTGTGTTGGTTGTTGATGCTGTATGTGATACATTTATATGTAATGATGCCGTTATTACAAGTGAGCTGACTGTTAAGTTCAACGATGATAAGAGTTTTAAATATATGGGGAATAAAATTCTGAATAATGGTACGAAAGAAGTTCCCAAATATCAATATAGAATAAAAAGAAAGAACTGATGGGAGTATCCCAAAGTTTGTGTAAACCTTCAAACTGATGTAAGATAGAATTACTCAGTTTGGAGGTTTATTTTATG
>NZ_JBCLNI010000020.1:0-63794 GCF_039062885.1 Blautia sp. 2227st1_G12_2227SCRN_220401
AAGCACTCCAAATATCAAAACATTACAGAATGTAACATAAAGAATCATCTACAAAATGTTCTATCTAAATGGCATTGGAGACGGCCTTCGCAACTATGAGTGCTTCCCCTTCTCGCAAATTACCCACTTTCAAAAAGTGAAAACTATAATCCAAAAAAAGCAAACCACCCCAAATTTCCCTCACTTAAAAAGTGAAAATCATAATCCAAAAAAATCAAATCACCCAAAATTTCCCACTTTCAAAAAGTGAAAACTATAATCCCAAAAAAGCAAACCACCCCAAATTTCCCTCACTTAAAAAAGTGAAAATCATAATCCAAAAAAATCAAATCACCCAAAATTTCCCTCACTTTCAAAAAGTAAAAAAATCATAATAAAAAAAGGCCCCCACATTCATTATAGATTCAAAGGAAGTCGTCCCACAACCTCCTTTGTCAACCCACCTATGAGAATCCCCGCCAGGACTCCTGCCACCAGCAGTGCCGGTGCATAAACCATCAAACTCGTATTGCTCACCACGATCATGGCAACGATCAGCTGCCCGATATTATGTGTGACACCACCGGCCACACTGATTCCGATCAGACTGAAGCCGGAATGTTTTTTCAAAAGATCCATCACAGTCAGGCTAAGCGCAGCGCCAGCCAGACTATACAAAATACTGAACAGATTTCCAAACATAAATCCGATCACCAGGATTCTGACAACGGACACGAGAGCCGCTTCTTTTACAGAATATCGGTCCAGTATAAAAAGTACCGCCAGGTTTGCAAGCCCGAGCTTGATACCCGGAATCCCTGTAAATACAGGGACCAGAGACTCCACATATCCAAAAATGATCGCTACTGCGGCAAATAATCCGAGATAAGCTGTTTTTCGTTTCATAAATAAATCCTTTCATTTGTTGCAGGAATATCGTTGCAGAAATAGCACAGACAGAATACCGTCTGTCAGAAAAAACTCTACGGAGAACACGCATTGCGCATATTCTCCGGAAATTTTATGTCACCGCATCAATTTTAGGCGAACTATCCGAATCCGAATCCTCTGCAGTATTTTCCCCTTCTATCACAACCTTATTAGGAAGGCAGATGATGGAACCGCCGTGCTCGTCCACAGCCTTCTGTTTCATACAGTAATGATCCGGGCAGGTTGCTTCGATCATTGTAACTTTTCCATCTTTGATCTCGCAGACATTGGTGTCTCCGATGTGGATGATCTGGTCCTGGGAAAGCGAATAGGTTCCGAATTCTTTTCCGTCAACGGTAATACGGATCGTATTATGGGAACGTTTCCCCGCAATCTGAAAACCAAGCCAGAGAACCCCCGCCAGAATCAGGATCCCGGCAATAAAAATCAATTCTTTTTTCTTCAAAACAAATCTCCATTTCTGTTACAGATTCAGAAAAATCATATCATAATCGAAATTAAAAGGCAAACATAAGTTAATGATATCTAACCATAATTCATACAGCTGTTCCCAACGGAAAGGGAGGAGTGGCGATGATTTTTCTTTTATAAAAGACATAAAACAGAAAAATTCATATTGGAAAAAGTTATAAACTACTAACAAAAGTGTAGACAAGAAAAAAAACAGGTGATATAATACCTAACTGTAAGTTAGCATCGTCTAATTTTATAAAAAAGATTAATCAAAACTAATTTATGTATATGGATAAAAACTATATAATTTATCCAAAAGACAGTTATACGCAGATTACAGGACTGGATCGAGAGCATCTGACGTAGCAATATATGTTCGCATAGCGTGAGTCTGATGCAGCAATTTACAGAATTGTTAAAAATACAAGGGAGAAAAGAGATGAAAAATCTGAATTTTTATATGAGAGTGATCTCCTTACTGCTGGTGATCCTGGCTGTACTTTTTTATAACAGCAGCATGAAAGCCCAGGCAAATGAAAAAGAGATCGCGGCTCTGACAGATAAGGTAGATACACTTCAGGAGCAGCAGAATGAACTTCTCAGTGCGCTGGAGACGAGTTATGTAAATCGTATGCAGAATCAGGCAGCATCTGCAGAATCAGGCAGCAGTGATGACAAAACAACAGACACTTCAGACGGCAATGTATCCGATGCAGACGCAGAGGACACAGCAACCGCAGATTCCGATAATGTATATAAAGATGGAACCTACACAGGAGAAGCTGAGGGATACGGCGGGACCATTCAGGTGGAAGTGACACTTGCCGGTGATGAGATCACATCCATCAACGTAGTCAGCGCCCCAGGTGAGGACAGTGCATATCTTTCACAGGCAGAGAGCGTGATCGATTCCATCCTGAGTGCTCAGAGTACAGATGTGGATACCGTATCCGGAGCAACGTTCAGCTCCACAGGAATCCTGAACGCAGTGGATGCGGCACTTGGAAAGGCGGAAAACTCATGAAAAAAAGACAGCGGGAGGTAAGGCTGATGCGTGCGGGAATACAGCTGGCATTTTTTATTGCCGCCCCGTCTCTGTTTTCTACAGCCTTTGCAGGAATCAAATCGATCTTTCTTGCCATTGCGGCCGGTCAGCCGGTGGAGTGGAATTCCTTTCTGACTGTAACGGCAGTGCTTCTGATCTTTACCTGCTTTTTCGGAAGACATTTCTGCGGATATGCGTGTGCATTCGGATCTTTCGGAGATGCCGTATATGAAGGCTTTTCCTGGATCCGGATGAAATGCTTTCACAAAAAAAAGAAACCGGCTCTTTCCGAAAAAATGGTTCACGGGTTTCAGAAAGTTAAATATATCGTACTGGCACTGATCCTGCTTTCCTGCCTTACAGGTGTATACGGAAAGCTTACGGGAACCAGCCCGTGGGATGTTTTTTCCATGCTCACGGCAGGACGGCTCCCGAACAGCAAATATCTGGTGGGAATTGTGCTCCTGGTGCTGATCATTGTGGGAATGTGTACACAGGAAAGGTTTTTCTGCCAGTTTCTCTGTCCCATGGGAGCGGTTTTTGCATTAATGCCAATCCTTCCGGGCGCACTGTTTCGGAGAAACCGTGAGAAATGTCCGCCGAAATGTGGTCTCTGTAAAAAAAGATGTCCGGCTCATCTGGATATCGACGGCGACACAGGCAGATCCGGCGAATGTCTTTGCTGTCACGCATGTGCCGCAGCCTGCCCGAGAAAAAATATTCATATTGGAACAATTGAGGAAAAATGATCTATGAGATATCAGGCTCTGAAAAAGAAAACTTTTCTGGCAGCAGTTACATTTACAGGAATTGCGGTGTTGTTTCCTGTGCTGTGCATGGCCGCTTCGGAAAATGATGTACAGACATATACCGATACAGATTTTGCAATGGATACTGTGGTATCAGAAACACTCTATACCACAGGTGACGATATAAACAGTAAGCTGACAGCTGTGCTGACAGATGTGGAGACGAACCTTCTTTCCTGGACCAATGAGAAGTCCCAGATCTATAAGGTGAATGCAGACAGCGGAAAAGATACGGAGATTTCCGACGAGCTTTCCGGATACCTGAAACGTCTTCTGAAGATCGCAGAGGATTCTGACGGAGCCTTTGACCCAACCATCGGGAAGCTGATCCGCCTGTGGGATATTGGAGGGGAAAACCAGAAAATTCCGGAAGAAGCAGAAATTAAGAATGTTCTGAAGGATTCCGGATATCAGAAGATTTTTCTTGACGGAAATACGGTCCACATGGAGGAGGGCTGTTCTCTGGATCTTGGAGCAGCGGGAAAGGGTATTGGCTGTGACCTGATCCTTAAAGAACTGGAAACAAAGAAGGATGTAACAGCAGCACTTATGAATCTGGGAGGAAGCAGTGTCATGACCTACGGAAGCAAGCCGGATGGTTCTTCCTGGAATGTGGCGGTGACAGATCCCAGAGCTGAAAATGAGGATGACTATCTTGGTGTGGTTGCCTTAAATGGTACAGAATTTCTTTCCACATCCGGAGATTATGAGAAATATTTTATCGAAAATGCTGTAAGGTATCACCACATTATGGACCCGTCTACCGGCTATCCGGCAGAAAGCGGAGTGACCGGGGTAACGGTAGTCTGTGACTCAGGTCTGGAGGCAGATGCGCTTTCCACAGCATGTTTTGTGCTGGGGGTGGAAAAAGGGACACAGCTGTTGAAAGCTTACGGTGCAGACGGACTTTTTGTGGATGAAGACCATCATGTGTATCTCACTGAGGGGATGAAGGAGCGGTTCAGCCTGCTTGCGGATTCCTATAGTGTGGAGGATATTGCAGAGTGAAGCTGATCTCCCGGCGATCCGGTTTATGACTGTTTGGCAGAGGGGAATGCTCATATCCGCAGTACTTGCGATAGTAAACCTGGAAAGGGTTCTATAAATATATCATATTTTTAGGAGGAATAAGCAATGCAGAAGTGGAATCTATTGAAAAAAACAGCTCCATGCATTTTAAGTCTTGCAGTGGCAGCAACAACCTTTCCGACCGCTGTAATGGCATCTGATCTTGATGCAGCCGTGGTTTCCGAGGCAGAGGCAGGAGATACGGAGAATTTTAGCACAGAGGAAACGGCAGAGGATACTGAAGCTGTAGCAGAAGAAGCTATAGAGGATGCTGCAGACATAACAGAAGAAGCAGCAGAGGATGTAGCAGTACCAGAAGCTGCTGCAGACGAGACAGAGGATATCCAGCAGGAAGATACAGAAGCTGTCGAGACTCTGGATGAGACAGCAGAGGAAGCAGACCCGTTCTCTACAGGGGAAGAGGATTTCACAGAAGGCGATGAAGTGGCGGAAGCATTTTCCGATTCTGACCAGCTGACAGGCGAGTATCAGTACGTATATGCAGGACTTACCTGGGGTGAGTACTGGGCAGCAGAAGGCGTATATGCAGCTGGAGATACAAGCTCTTCAGAAGAGAAGGATTCACATAGTGAGTTTGATACAGGAGCTTTTGATACAGTAACAAGAGCGACTGCAAATCATGGACTCCACAGAGGAAGCTATCAGACAGAAGCTACGATCATTGCTGAAGACGGAACCAGATTCGACGTATCCTACTGGGAGGATAAAGGAAGCACACTTTATCTTACAGACGGTTCCAAGGTAAAATGGAACAGAGGCAGTATAACAACAGAAGATGGAAAAACCTATACGATGGATCATTATGAGATATATGGTCTGAAATATGTCCCGGTAGCAGTTAAGACCGCAGATTTTGCAGATTTCTGCAAAAAGTATAATGTTGTACAGGATGGAGCTGTGCTCTCCGGAGGATACAGTGAAAACAATCTCCAGTATTATAAAGGCCTTGTGGCAGACGTAAATGCACAGACAAATGGTCTGAAATATGCGGAGAAAAATGGTGACGGCTTTACATTTACAGCAAGAAAATCAGACGGAACAGCTTCCGGTATCAAGGATCAGGCGTTAAAAACAGCAACAGAGATCAAGCCGAGTGTAAAAGCAGCAAGCGGAAGCTACGGCGAATTTCTCCGTGTGGATCTCAATGGAAATTATGGCGATCTTGGTGCAAATATGCAGGCTGTACGCTGGGATTATTATGGAGATGATTCCACATATACGAAATGCCTCGCTTCTTATGGAACCAAGTTTGCCGCAGATAACTGGATGCATAAAGCAATGGGAATCCAGCTTGGACTTACAAAATCTGCACGCTGCAAGCTTCCGGGAGGAACAGACGGAACAGGATACTGGAAACTGACAGTGTATGCTCTTGGATATAATGACTATACCTACAGCTTCCAGGCAACTGCAGAGAATATCGTAAATCCTACAATGGAGCCGACTGATTTTACAAGTCTTAAAACAGAAGTGGAAGCTGCAAAGGCTCTGGCAGAGGCAGATTACACAATTGCAACCTGGAAGTCCTTTGCCGGTGAGCTTCAGGAAGCAGAAGACATTCTTGCAAAAACAGATGCAAGTCAGGCTGAGGTAAATGAAGCACTTGAACATCTTCAGGGAGCAGAGAAAGAGCTTCAGAAGGTAACAGTTACACTTGATAAGACAGCAGCAGCTGTATATACAGGAAAAACAACGACTCTTAAGGCAACAACAAATGACAGCGATGCAACAGTGACATTTAAGTCCGGCAACACAAAGGTTGCAACAGTAAGCAGCAAGGGTGTTGTTAAAGGCGTAAAAGCCGGAACAGCAGTTATCACAGCAAAGGTCGGAAATGCCACAGCAACCTGCAAGGTAACAATAAAAGCTTCTACAATTAAATTTGCAAAGGCTTCCGTAACGATCTACAAAGGAAAAACAGCAACTGTAAAAGCAACTGCAACACCATCTGCAACTGTAAAATACACAAGCAGCAACACAAAGGTTGCAACCGTAAACAGTAAAACAGGTGTTGTAAAAGGAATCAAAGCAGGAACCGTTACGATTACAGCAAAGGCAGGAGCCCTGAAGACAACCTGCAAAGTAGTTGTCAAGAATCCTGCATTCAGTCTTGTAAAATCTTCTGCAACGATCAAAAAAGGTAAAACAACAACCATCAGATCCAAAGCAACACCTGCAGGCAAGGTTACATATACAAGCAGCAATAAAAAAGTTGCAGCTGTAAACAGCAAGGGTGTTGTAAAGGGAATCAAAAAAGGTAAAGCAACGATCATAGTGAAATGCAACGGAATTACAAAGAAATTTGTGGTAACAGTTAAATAATTTCACTGTTGAACCGAATGTGAGCACAGATATCCGGGAGCCTCTGCCGTAGACATAGAGCAATGTCTGCGGCAGAGGTCTGCTGATTTCTGAAGAACAATGTCTGACAGAGGCCGCAAGAAAAGAGGAGAGAGTAAGGAAGCATGGAAAAAGATCTGAAAGATAAAAAGCAGGAGGAAAAAAATACTCCGAAGATACCCTGGACCAAGCTGGTCCCTGCAGCTGCTGTGATTGCGGCGCTTGTGTTTTCAGGCATAAAGGCGAAGGGCTCTGATGGAGAGACAGAAGCAGTCGGGCAAGCAGAGACGACCGTAATGTCTGCTTCAGAGCTGGAAAAATATCTCGGGTATGAAAAAGAAAATACTGTTTTTGACAGCACAACTGCCACAGCTGAGAAAAACAGTACAACAAAAAAGAAAAGCTCATCGAAAAAAAGTGCAAAAAAAACAGCAGCGAAAAAAAGCTCAGGTACAAGAACGGTTTCCGAATCTGCAAAAAGCAATTCCGGCGCCGCAGGACAGGGAACCACGCAGACACCGGTAGCAAGCGTTCCGGCAGATGGATATAAGGACGGTACGTATGAAGGAAGCGGAACCGGATTTGGCGGGACGATTCGCGTGAGAGTAACAATCAGCGGTGGAAAGATTGCGGCTATAGATATTCTGGAGGCATCTGGAGAAACCGCGTCGTATTTTGCGTCAGCTCAGGGTGTGATCAGCAGGATGATCGCCGGAAATACACCGAATGTAGATGCAGTAAGTGGAGCAACCTATTCCTCCAACGGAATCATCCAGGCAGTTCAGAATGCCCTCTCCCAGGCAGCGGCAGATGGAAACAGCCAGCAGGTCACCCCTACACCTGCAGCAACTGCTTTACCAACTCCGACATCAGCTCCGTCACCTACAAAAAAACCATCTCCTACAAAGAAACCGGAAGATCCGGACAGTCCCCAAAAATATCTGGATGGTAAATATACAGCTTCGGCAAAGGGCTTCAATGGAGACGTGAAAGTAATTGTGACCATCAAGGATGGAGTGATCCAAGCTCTGAAACAGGAAAATACGGACACGGAGCAGTTTTTTGAAAAAGCATGGAGCGTGCTGGAGGAACAGATCATTGGTACGGATTCTGTAGATGATATTGATGCAGTCAGCGGAGCAACCTATTCCTCCAACGGAATTCTCAACGCTGTAAAAAAAGCTCTTAAAGAAGCGATCAATCCGGAGTATGGAAAGAAACCGACACCAACTCCGACAAAGAAACCGACACCAAAGCCAACAGCCACACCGAAACCTACGGCAACGCCGAAACCAACAGCCACACCGAAGCCAACAGAGACGCCGGCAGCAACCCCGACGCCGGAGCCGGACGACCCGGATGTGACGCCGGTTCCTGAAAAACCCAATGTAACTCCAACACCAGGGACAGATGAGCCGGATGCAACACCGGAGCCAACGGAAGCACCGGAACCGGTGGGAATGTACAGAGATGGAACGTATACAGGCTCGGCTTTTGGATATGGAGGAAAAACATATCTGATAATTACGATCTCAGGAGGCCAGATCGTATCCATTGAGCAGACAAATCAGGATACACCGGAATTTTTTGATCCTGCATGGAGCACGATCTATTCTCAGATCATGGCAAACCAGTCGGCGGATGGAATCGATACTGTCAGCGGAGCCACATATTCTTCCGAAGGGATCCTGGACGCTGCACAAAAAGCCCTTACCCAGGCAAAGAATTAACCGGGTGAACGTTGGAGCAGCTATAAACATCTGAATCTAAGCCAATAATAAGAGGTGAAAGAAACCTCTGGACTTCTTGATTTTTTTTGAAGTTCAGAGGTTTTTTGCTAGGTTTCTGAAATTGCTTCTATAAATCGATAAAAAAATAACAGGAATGTATACAGAATAATAGGGAAAATATCAGAAAATATAATCGGTTTAAATAATTTGAAATACAAATTAGCGGGAATTAACCTGAGAAATACAATAAAATTTTTATTGCACAGGGCAATGTTTTATGTTATGTTTGAATGTGTGTAATTAAAGTTGTTATTAAAATGACAAACAACGCTGAAAGGAGAACAAATATGAGCAGTAAAATTACGATCATCGGAGCAGGAAGTGTAGGAGCAACTATCGCTTATACCTTATCACAGAGGAGTATTGCATCAGAGATTGTTCTGATCGATATTAACAAAGATAAGGCTGAAGGTGAGGTTATGGATATTGAGCAGGGAACCAGTTTCCGTGAGCCGATCTCCATCGTGGCAGGAGATTACCCGGATGCTGTAGATTCTGACATTGTGATCATCACTTCCGGTATTGCCAGAAAACCGGGACAGACTCGCATCGAGCTGACACAGACCAACGTCAACATTATGAAGAGTATTACTCCGGAGATCGTAAAGGTGGCTCCCAAAGCGCTTTATATTATCGTAAGTAATCCATGTGATATTATGACTTATGCATTTGCAAAGCTTTCCGGACTGCCGGAAAATCAGATCCTTGGTTCCGGAACCGCCCTGGATACGGCCCGTCTCCGCTGCAGACTTTCTCAGCACTACGGTGTATCTGAGAAAAACATCCACGCCTATGTATTCGGAGAGCATGGAGATACTTCCTTTGTACCGTGGTCCAGAGCCTTTGTTGCAGGTGCGACCCTTGATGAGTTTGACAAGATCGTTCATGAGGATCAGAAAGATCTGCAACCACTTGACAGAGAAGAGGTTCTGGAGTATGTTCATACTTCAGGATCAACTGTGATCGCCAAGAAGGGTGCTACATTTTATGCGGTAGCCGTATCTGTTTGCAGACTTTGCTCGCTTCTTCTTGCAGCATCTGATACAATAGTCAGTGTATCAACCATGCTTCACGGAGAGTACGGTGTTGAAGACGTATGTCTTAGTACCATGGCTTCTATCGGACCGGAAGGTGTAAAACGTATCGTTCGTGTTCCGCTGACCGAGGAGGAGACAGAGAAGCTTCATGCAAGCGCCAATGCTCTGAAGGACGTGATCGCACAGATTGATCTTTGATAAATGTCAGAAGCTGTGTAAAGAGGAAAAAGCAGCCTCAGGCAAATTTGAAACAACGGGAGAAAGATAAAAATGGATATTATTCAGGTAATTACCAGAGAATTGAACGTTGAGAAATGGCAGGTCGAGGCAGCGGTTAAGCTGATCGATGAAGGCTGCACCATTCCTTTTATTTCCAGATACCGTAAGGAAGCAACCGGTACACTGAACGATGAACAGCTTCGTAATCTTAATGAGAGACTTACTTATTTAAGAAATCTTGAGGATAAAAAGGCTCAGGTTCTGGGCAGCATCGAGGAGCAGGGCAAGCTGACTCCGGAGCTGAAGAAACAGATCGAGGCAGCGCAGACACTCGTTGTGGTAGAGGATCTTTACCGTCCGTACCGCCCGAAGCGCCGTACACGTGCCATCATCGCCAGGGAAAAAGGTCTGGGACCTCTGGCCGACATCATCCTTCTCCAGATGACGAAGAAACCTCTTGAAGAAGAGGCAAAAGCATTTCTTTCTGAGGAAAAAGAAGTCAAAACTGTGGAAGAGGCCATCAGCGGTGCCAGAGATATCATTGCAGAACATATTTCTGATGAAGCAGATTATCGTATCAGTATCCGTAAGAGAACAATGGATAAGGGAACTATATGTTCCACCGCAAGAGATGAGAAGGAGCAGTCTGTATACGAGATGTATTATGACTTTGAGGAGCCGGTGAAAAAGCTTGCAGGTCATCGTGTCCTTGCTCTGAACCGTGGTGAGAAAGAGAAATTTCTTACTGTGAAGATCCTTGCACCTGAGGAAGAGATCATCCGTTATCTTGAAAAACAGGTGATCGTCCGCGATAATCCATACACTACACCGGTTCTGAAAGAAGCCATTGAGGACAGCTATAAACGTCTCATCGGACCGGCTATTGAGCGTGAGATCCGAAGCGCCCTTACAGAGGCAGCAGAGGACGGTGCCATCCATGTCTTTGGCAAAAATCTGGAGCAGCTTCTCATGCAGCCTCCAATTGCAGGACAGGTAGTTCTTGGCTGGGACCCTGCCTTCCGTACCGGATGCAAGCTGGCAGTGGTAGATCCTACCGGAAAGGTTCTGGATACCACAGTTATTTATCCCACAGCACCAACCAATGAGACCAAGATCCGTGCCGCAAAGGAAACCCTGAAAAATCTTATCAGCAAATATCATGTGACACTGATCTCTGTAGGAAACGGAACGGCATCCAGAGAATCCGAGCAGATCATCGTGGAGCTTCTTAAGGAAATCCCTGAAAAGGTCCAGTATGTTATCACCAACGAGGCAGGTGCTTCTGTATATTCCGCAAGCAAGCTTGCTACGGAAGAATTCCCGAATTTCGATGTTGGACAGAGAAGCGCCGCATCCATCGCAAGACGTGTACAGGATCCGCTTGCAGAGCTTGTAAAGATCGATCCGAAATCCATCGGTGTCGGTCAGTATCAGCATGATATGAACCAGAAAAAGCTGGGAGAAGCCCTTAACGGCGTTGTGGAAGATTGTGTAAACAAGGTCGGAGTGGATCTGAATACTGCATCTGCATCCCTTCTGGAGTATATTTCCGGAATCAGCAAGGCCATCGCAAAGAATATCGTAGCCTACCGTGAGGAAAACGGCCGTTTCCAGACAAGAAGAGAGCTTCTTAAGGTTGCCAAGCTTGGTCCGAAAGCCTTTGAGCAGTGTGCAGGTTTCACACGGATCACAGGAGGCAAAAATCCTCTGGACGCAACCAGTGTCCATCCGGAAAGCTATGACGCAGCAAAAAAACTCCTGGAAAAGCTGGGCTACACACCGGAAGATGTGGCAGAGCGTAAGCTTACCGGTATTTCCAGACAGATCCGCGATTACGGAAAACTGGCAAAGGAGCTGGAGATCGGAGAGCCAACCTTACGTGATATCGTAAAGGAACTGGAAAAACCTGCCAGAGATCCACGTGACGAGATGCCGAAACCGATCCTCCGTACCGATGTCCTGGATATGAAGGACCTGAAAGAAGGCATGGTCCTCAAGGGAACTGTCCGCAATGTTATTGACTTCGGTGCTTTTGTGGATATCGGTGTGCATCAGGATGGCCTGGTCCATATTTCCGAGATGAGCGAGAAATTCATCAAACATCCGCTGGAAGCAGTCAGTGTGGGAGATATCGTGGATGTCCGTGTTCTTGGGGTTGATATGAAGAAAAAACGTATCAGCCTTTCCATGAAGGGAATCAGTAAATAAAGAGAAAATCCGAGACATACCGCGCGAATTTATGCGATCAGCATAAATTCTGTGCATCGCCAGGCGTGTTACTGAGAACAGAGTGAACAGTAATGTATATTCAGCAGCATTCTGCGGCGGATTACCGGACAGATATACAATAAAGCTATAACAGAAATACAGCAGTGGTTTATACCCTATACTTTATAGAACCGGAGAAATCAGGTTTACAGGGAAAAACCACTGCTGTATTATTATATTACCAGATGCGGATTATAGGGAATGTTTACATCAGGAATACATAGATCGATCCGCATATGTATATCGAATGATCGATCAGACAAGAGGGATACATATGTAATCAGAAATGTCAACAAATGTGAGTAAATACACTCAAAGGTGTTTAAAATCCAAAACACTAGTTGGTAACTTAAAACTACTGGAATTACAGGAAATGAACCAGTGCAAGTTGAAACAGCCTTGCTAACTATAGGGTAGAACCTTGATGGTTGTAATTGAGTAATGGTATAAGTCTACGAAAACCAAGTAGCAAAGAAAAACAAATATTAAGAAAGGAAAAGCTATTTAGATGAAGTCTGTATAATGTCATATACAAGACTATACAGATATGTACCGATGGCTTAGTCGGGAATTTACGACTGTGGAGTGTACAAGAACTTGTGAGTAGATTGATATTTATATCATCAAAAGCATATACGTTGAAGCAGTAACTACAAATCGTGAGATTGTAGTAAATCATCTAGCATATACACATATGTATATGTTTTTAGTAGCAGGGATTATATTTGGATAGTACTGTACAGACCGTGCAGGAGGTCGGAAATCAGGTAAGCCAGTACAGGCAGATGTTTGAAAATTATCTGCCGGACATCACGAAATTCGGAATCAAGGTTGTTCTGGCTATTGTTGCTTTCTGGGTAGGAAGCACGGTAATTAAATGGATCGTAAAGTTTGTGAGGAAATCACTGACAAAATCCAGGCTGGATACAGGAGTGGCACAGTTCATGTCCTCACTGGTCAAGATCATACTTTACATACTCCTGATCTTTAACATATCCACAAGTTTTGGAGTAAAGGAATCATCTCTGGCAGCACTTCTCGGAACTGCAGGTGTTACTATGGGTCTTGCCCTCCAGGGCGGACTTGCCAACCTGGCAGGAGGTATGATGCTTCTTCTGTTCAAGCCTTTCCAGGTAGGGGATTACATCATCGTTAACGGACAGGACGGAAGCGAGGGAACGGTAGCCAAGGTCGAGATCTGTTATACAACGCTGTTATCCATTGATAACAAGCACATCGTGATCCCGAACGGTACTCTTTCCAATGTGACCATCACCAACGTAACAGCAAGGGATCAGCGAAGGCTGGAGATCAAAGTGGGGATCTCTTACAATGCAGATATCCAGAAGGCCAAGGATATCCTGGAAGATATCCTCACCGAGGATCCGGATACAAGAGAAGACGAAGAGATGGTGGTATTCGTAGACGAGCTGGCAGAAAGCTCTGTGATCATGGGCTTTCGTGTCTGGGTAGATACCGACCGCTACTGGGCAGCCAGATGGAGATTGAACCAGAGGATCAAGGAAGATTTTGATTATTATGGAATTGAGATTCCTTATAATCAGCTGGATGTGCATATCCATAAATAATGTGCATAAAGGAAGAAAGCTAAAGCCCTTTCACATGGCAGAGAAATTGCTGTGTGGGAGGGCTTTTTTGGTGAAAGTAACTGGTTTTGAGATTATTACTGCCATTCACGATAATAGAGAATATGAAAATTATTGACAAACCAGTGTCGGGGTGCAATAATACCCCACAGAGATAGTATTTGGACTCAAAACTATACTCTGGCTGAAATCACTGGAATCTTATATAAAAATAGCCAGCCGGAACCCGGGATCGGGAACGGACGGATATATGAAAATTATAAAAGATACGAGCCTGTATCGATGATAACGAAGGCGTTACAACAGTTATGGGAATTTTGAGCAACTGTTGAAGAGCATGCTTTTCGTGTATAAAAAACAGGACTCAATATACAGGGAATCAATCAGAAGCGTTTCAGGGTCGAAGTGTACCCCGAGACGTTTTTTTATTAAATACGGAAGCGGATGTTTTTATCCACTTGAAAGTTATTCCCTGCAGGAAAGGACTTATATAAGATGACAATAGAGATGTTAAAAGGAAAGATCCACAGAGCAACCGTTGTCCAGGCGGAACTGGATTATGTAGGAAGTATCACTGTGGATGAGGAACTGCTGGAAGCTGCCGGGATACTGGAATATGAGAAGGTCCAGATCGTAGATGTGAACAACGGCAGCCGTTTCGAGACATACACCATTTGTGGAGAACGCGGAAGCGGTATGATCTGCCTGAACGGAGCAGCAGCAAGATGTGTAAGCACCGGTGACAAGATCATCATCATGGCTTACGCACAGTACGAGCAGGAAGAAGCCCGTACTCACAAGCCTGCAGTTGTATTTGTAGATGAAGAGAACAGGATCAGCAGAGTGACCAATTATGAGAAACACGGACTGCTGAAGGATATGGCCTGACGCAGATCAGGAAGATAATAAGACGAAGGTGAATTCAGAAAAGAGGCTATCTCGAATCTATTAAGAAAACCGGTTTCGGAACCGGAAAAGAGGAGAGCACAATGCAGGTAACAAAAACAGTAGAAGAAACAAGAAAACAGATTAAAGCGTGGAAAAAAGAAGGAAAAACAGTAGGCCTTGTGCCAACCATGGGATTTCTCCATGAGGGACACGCAAGCCTGATCAAAAAATGCAGAGAGCAGAATGATATCGTAGTGGTATCCGATTTCGTCAATCCTACACAGTTCGGTCCTACCGAGGATCTGGAAGCCTACCCGAGAGACTTTGAGCGTGACAGCAAACTCTGCGAAAGCCTGGGAGCAGACCTGATCTTCTGCCCGGAGCCTTCCGAGATGTATCATGATCCCCACGCATTTGTAAGTATAGATACTCTGTCAGAGACACTTTGCGGAAAAACACGTCCGATCCATTTCAAAGGTGTGTGTACCGTTGTGACCAAGCTGTTCCACATTGTGGCACCGGACAGAGCATATTTCGGACAGAAAGACGCACAGCAGCTGGCCATCATCCGCAAGATGGTGCGTGATCTGAACTTCGATATTGAGATCGTAGGCTGTCCGATCATCCGTGAGGAGGACGGACTTGCAAAATCCTCCAGAAATACATACTTAAGCCCTGAAGAGAGAAAAGCAGCTCTTTGCCTGTCAAAGGCAGTAAAAGCCGGACAGGAAGCCATTCACGCAGGAATCCCGGCAGAAGAGCTTCTCGGAAAAATGCGAGCAGTGATCGAAGCAGAGCCTCTGGCAAAGATTGATTATGTATCCATGGTAGATGCACTTACCATGCAGCCGGTGGAAAAAGCTGACCGCAGCGTTCTTGTAGCAATGGCTGTTTACATCGGAAAAACAAGATTGATCGACAACTTCAGCTACGAGGTATAATGTATGGGGAAAGTTTTAAAGAAAATCGGAATTATCAGCAGCCTTGCATCCAGATATATCGGGATCATTATCATCGCTTTTTCCTGCCTGGCTTTTTTCTGGCGTGACGGATTTTCCTGGATGACGAACTATACGTCAGTATTTCTGGGAGTGATCATGTTTGGTATGGGCCTGACCATAAAGCTGGATGACTTCCGGGCAATTTTTTCCAGACCCAAAGAAGTGGTGATCGGTGCAGTGGCTCAGTATACCATTATGCCGGTGATCGCTTGGCTTCTGTGTAAAGTGATGAACCTTCCGGCAGATCTGGCGCTGGGAGTGATCCTGGTGGGATGCTGTCCGGGCGGAACAGCCAGCAATGTGATCACCTATATCGCAGGTGGCGATGTGGCGCTTTCTGTGGGAATGACCATAGTTTCCACATTGGCAGCACCGTTGATGACACCGTTTCTTGTATATGTTCTGGCAGGAGCCTGGGTGGAAGTATCCTTCTGGGCCATGGTGCTTTCTGTGGTAAAGGTAATTCTGATCCCGGTTCTCCTGGGAGTTTTTCTTCGGAGCCTTGCGGGAGAGCATGTGGATAAGGTATCCGATGTTATGCCGCTGGTGTCGGTTGTAGCTATTGTTATGATCATCGGAGGAATTGTGGCTGTAAATGCAGAGAAGATCGTAAGCTGTGGAGTTCTGGTGCTTGGAGTAGTGGCGATCCACAATTTCTGTGGTATGATGCTGGGATTTCTGGCTGCAAAAATCTTCCATGTGGAGTATTCCAGAACAACAGCTATAGCTATAGAGGTAGGCATGCAGAACAGTGGCCTTGCTGTCTCACTGGCAGCAGCTAATTTTGCAGCCAATCCGCTTGCAACACTTCCGGGCGCGATCTTCAGTGTATGGCACAATATTGCGGGTTCCATTTTTGCGGGGATCCGCCGTGCAGGTGCAGAAAACCTTGCAGAGATTGACCGGATCAGGGAAATCGACTGCTGTAATTGCGAAAAGCAATAAGCAGTGAATGCGGATTGCGGATATCCTCCTGACGGGGAACAGCAAAGCTGTGGAAGAATGTCTGTAAAGAAAGATCCCGGGGAGTTTGAGAGATAAAATGGCAGATTATGTCGAAAGAAAAAGTCATAAAATGCAGAATTGTGGTTTACAAATTTTAGCCGGTATACTATAATAGCCACATGGACGAACAAACGTCCCCAACATATGAAAACCGGGGGGCCCGCTGAAGCGAGCTGAGAGTAGACTGTAAATGTCTTGACCCATAACCTGATTTGGATAATGCCAACGTAGGGACATATGCACGAAGGATTCTTAAAGACACAGAAGATCAGAGAGTACAGAAGAGATCAGAAGTACAGAAGATTTTCATTAAGTACGTAAGATTAAGAGCCGGTTGCCGTGATGCGTATGCGTTGCAGCAGCCGGTTTTTTGTTGTATAAACACAAAGAATTTATGGAAGGAGATTTTTTTTACATGAGAAATTACAGTACACAGATGGAGGCAGCCCGTAAAGGCATCATCACACCTGAGCTTGAGATCGTAGCTAAGAAGGAACGCATGACAACAGAGGAACTGCTTCCGCTGGTAGCCTCCGGTAAGGTGGCGATCTGTGCAAATAAAAATCACAAATGTATCGATCCGGAGGGCGTAGGTTCCATGCTCCGCACCAAGATCAATGTAAACCTTGGTGTATCCAGAGACTGCAAGGACTACGATGTAGAGATGCAGAAAGTAATGGAAGCTGTAAACATGGGCGCCCATGCTATCATGGATCTTTCTTCCCACGGAAATACCATTCCGTTCCGACGCAAGCTGACATCCGAGTGTCCGGCCATGATCGGAACCGTTCCGGTTTATGATTCCGTTATCCACTATCAGAGAGATCTTGATACGCTGACAGCTAAAGATTTTATCGATGTAGTCAGACTCCATGCACAGGATGGTGTTGACTTTGTAACTCTTCACTGTGGAATCACAAGAAAGACCATCGATCAGATCCGTAATCACAAGAGAAAAATGAATATCGTTTCCAGAGGAGGATCTCTTGTATTTGCATGGATGTGCATGACCGGTGAGGAGAATCCGTTCTATGAATACTACGACGAAATCCTGGATATCTGCCGCGAGTATGATGTGACCATCTCCCTTGGAGATGCCTGCCGTCCGGGATGTCTGGCTGACGCAACAGACGTATGCCAGATCGAGGAGCTTGTACGTCTTGGCGAGCTGACCAAACGTGCATGGGAAAAGGACGTTCAGGTTATGGTTGAGGGACCGGGACATGTGCCGCTTGATCAGGTTGAGGCAAATATGAAAGTACAGCAGTCCATCTGTCAGGGTGCACCGTTCTATGTATTAGGACCTATCGTAACTGACGTTGCACCGGGATATGACCACATCACATCCGCGATCGGCGGAGCAGTAGCTGCTATGTCCGGAGCAGCATTCCTCTGCTATGTAACACCGGCCGAGCACCTTGCACTTCCGAATCTTGAGGACGTAAAACAGGGAATCATGGCATCCAAGATCGCAGCTCATGCAGCAGACATTGCCAAAGGTGTCCGCGGTGCCCGTGAGATCGATGACAAGATGGCAGATGCCAGAAGAAAGCTTGACTGGGAGGCACAGTGGGAATGCGCCATGGATCCGGAAACAGCAAAACGTATCTGGAACGAGCGCAAACCGGAGCATGATGATACCTGCTCCATGTGTGGTAAATTCTGCGCAGTACGAAGCATGAACAAGGCACTTGCAGGAGAGCATATCGATATTCTGTAAGAATACAGAATGCATATGAGCATGCAGCATCACAGTAGAACGTGGTGTTGGCAGTATCCAGCCAGAAAACTGGTTGATCGAATGCGGATATGGAAAGAACAGTAATGCTGAAATTGTGGAAAGTCTGATGTTCCGATAATCAAACATAAACCGCTGTGATCTAAAATGAAGATCACAGCGGTTTTTTGCAGAGTTGGGGACATTATTGCAGTTTGCGAAAAAACGGGGCTGCGTTATAATAAAAACAGAACTTACATATAAACGGTTTACATAAAAACGGAAGGGAAGGTACGAAATGAAATTTCCGAAAAAATTGATAGCATTTGGTCTGTCATTATGTCTGTCTATTGTTCCATGTGGACCGGTGGCGGCCGAAGATTTTACAGATGCACAGACGGATATGACAGACACCATTGATACTTTTACAGATGACGGGAATTCTGAGGAATCAGAAAATACCGTAAACACAGATCAGATCACGGAAGAAGATACTGCCGTGAGCACAGATCAGATTACAGAAGAAGAGTTTCCGGGATCAGATATCGGAACGGAAACGGATGAAGCTGAAAGCTCAGAGAGTGAGGAAATACAACAGGATTCTGAAGGAGAATCAACTCTGGAAGAACCTTCGGCGGTCATCAGAAAAGCAGAAGGAACAGAGGAGGCTGCGGCACCGGAAGAAATTTTTGGTGACGGAGAAAACCAGGAGCAGCAGGAAGATATATTCACAGATGATATTCCGGCAGCAGGCACTTCCGAAAAAGAAACAGATGTGGAGAGCACAGAAATATATCTGTATGCGATGAATGATACTTACAGCAGTGTGATCTCCATGCCGGATACCATGCAGACATCTTATCAGATCCAGACATCCGGCAAAAATCCGGTATATACGGTTGTTTCTGGTTATACTGCGAAAGTCAGCAAAACTGGTCTTGTTACTCCTAAAATGCAGTATGTAACCTATGTAGACAAAAACGGAAATGACGTAAAGAGCCAGTGGGAATACATGTTTGGAGAGACCCTGATCTCTGTACAGGATGGAAACAGTACCGTTTATTATAAATTCATACTTAAAGATTATGCGGAGTATTACGCAGAACAAAAAATGGATACATTCCTCAAAGAAAATATTACTGCGGAAATGTCCGATTATAAAAAGGTTGAGACGATCGCCAGATGGCTTGCCAACAACTTCAATTACAGTCAGTATCATTCCGGCTATACAGGCCTGATGCTGGATGGCGGCGGAGACTGCTGGGCCAATACCAGCGCAGTGAACTATATGTGCGAAAAACTGGGACTGACCGTGTATGCAAGGTATGCGGCAAATGATCCGGGGGCGGGAAGCGGTCACAGGAACTCCGTAGTCATCATTGACGGAGAAAGATATCTGGTTGACTGCGGATATACGGGAAATGCCCCCAGACATTATGAATTGTCCAAAATGGACTATGACTATTCTTATAAGATTCTGAATGATGGAACACTCAGGCTGTATCAGTATGAAGGAACGGATACAAATATCGTAGTTCCGGATACCATTGACGGAAGAAAAGTAACGGTTCTTGGAAACAGTACCTTCCAGTATTGCACCCAGGCTTCTGATATAGAGTCTGTTACTTTGCCGGATTCGCTTACAACCATCGAAAAGAATGCTTTTTACAACTGTGAGAAATTGAAATCTGTTACGATTCCCCAAAACGTGTCATCTATAGGGCTGGCTGCTTTTGTGGAGGGCTTGTCTGAGTCCAGTCTGACAGAAATTAAAGTAGATCCGGAAAATCCGTATTTTTCTGAAAAAGACGGAGTGGTATTCAGCAAGGATGGCACAAAACTGATCGTGTTTCCGTCCGGACGTTCCGGAGATTACCAGATTCCGGATGGAACTGTAAGCGTGGGAGACTATGCTTTTTATTACTGTGTAAATGTTTCTTCCATAACAGTCCCGGGAAGTGTCAGAAGCCTTGGAGAAGGTGCATTCGGAAACTGTTCGTCGCTTACGAAAGCTGTCCTAAACGAAGGCTTGGAAGAAATCGGTGAATATGCATTCCAGAGCAGTTCAGGGATCTGTGATATTATAATTCCCGCATCTGTAAAATCAGTTGGGAAAAATGGACTTCGTCTGTCTTCCGGGTGCAGGATAAGAGTACTGAGCACAGATACTGTCTGGGCGGATGATGCGTTCAGGGATTCAGCACTGATCGCGGGAAAAAAGGATTCCACACTTCAGAAATACGCAGAGGACCGTGGCTACACGTTTGTGGAGCTGTCAGCAGACAACCGGATACCGCTTCAGAATGAATGGTTTGAACAGATCACTTCAGACTATGAATATAATGGAAAAATCCATGAACCCGAAATAGAATCCAGTGAATCCGCACCGGAACTTGAGCAGGGCTCCGATTATGAAGTAACTTATGAAAATAACATCAATGCAGGAACTGCGACTGTAAAGATCACGGGAAAAGATATTTTCTGCGGTACAGTAGAGCGGAGTTTCAAGATTACGCCAGATGAAAATGGAATGTATGTGTGCTATTTTGCGGAAAATAATGAAACATACCTGGAAACCACCTTTAAAGGAAAAAAAGTGGAACCGGAAGTGGTAATTGACGGACTGGTACAGGGAAAAGATTATACGGTAACCTATGTTAATAATGAAAAGCCTGGTGAAGCTCGTGCAGAGCTCACGGGAATCGGCAATTATAAAGGATCGGAAACATTATATTTTACTATTTACGGAAAACTACCGGCTGTGGATCCAATAGCTGATCAGACATATACAGGAAAAGAACTCACACCTGCCATCGTGATTCCGGGATTGAAAGCCGGCGAAGATTATTATATGTACTACGAGGATAATCAGTATCCGGGTGTTGCAACGGTAACCATTTATGGTACCGGTTATTATAAAGGTACCGCAACCATTCATTTCAAGATCATAAAAAAGACAGAAAAGTTTGTCAGCAATGTTAAGCTAAACAGAACCTCTTACACTTATACGGGAAAATCCATCCGGCCATCAGTAACCGTAACTGTAAATGGAAAGAAGATCGGTGCGAATGCTTATAAGCTGTATTACAAAAATAATAAAAATTCCGGAATTGGAACTGTGCAGGTCAGAGGAATCGGAAAATACAGTCGTATCAACAAAACGCTTACCTTTAAGATCCTGCCTCCAAAAACTCTGCTGACAGGACTGAAAAAAGCAAACAGATCCTTTACCGCAAGCTGGAAAAAAAATATACAGGCAATCGGCTATCAGATCCAGTTTGCAGCAGACAGCAGATTTACAAAAGAAAGAAAAACGGTCACAGTTGGAAAACAGTCTGCGACCAGATATAAGATATCAGGACTGAAAAACAAAAAGACCTATTATGTCCGCATCCGGTCATATAAAAGAGTCGGAAAAAAGGTTCTTTACAGTAGCTGGAGTACGGTAAAGAAAATCTGGGTTTGATCATAAAGGAGTGGATCTTAGATTTATATAAATGGAGCAGAATGCTTCTGTGACAGAATTAAGCCTTGTAATTATAAAAAGAGCGCGTTATAATGAACTCATAAAAAAGAAAATTTCTTCGGGGCAGGGTGTGATTCCCTACCGGCGGTATAGTCCGCGACCCGCTTTGGCGGCTGATCTGGTGAAATTCCGGAACCGACAGTAAAGTCTGGATGAGAGAAGAACGCGCAGTATTTAAAGAACGTGCTCAGTGCCCCGGGAAGAAGCTCCCGGGGCTTTTTATGTGAAGAATTTTTTTACGCATAAAGATTTCTTGTGGAAATTTTCTTTGAATATTTCTGAAGAAGGAGAGAGAGTTATGAGTGAACAGATATTACAGAGAGGAAATGCCGTGGAAAGAAGCAGAACAAGGACCATCGCGCAGGTAGCCATGCTTGGTGCTGTGGCAGGAGTATTAATGAATCTTGAGTTTCCGATCCCGTTTCTTGCACCGTCTTTTTATCAGCTTGATTTTTCCGAGGTACCGGTTATGGTAGGAACCTTCGCTATGGGACCTGTGGCAGGTATCCTGATCGAACTTGTGAAGATTCTCGTACATCTTGTGACGAAGGGAACCATGACTGCCGGTGTTGGTGATGTTGCCAACTTCCTGTTTGGATGTGCCTATGTGGTACCGGCCGGTCTGATCTATCGTTTCCGTCACAAAAAGAGCAGAGTACATGCAGTTGCAGGTATGGCAGTGGGAACAGTTCTGACAGCGATCCTTGCATGCTTTGTCAATGCCTTTGTGCTGCTTCCAGCTTACGGTAAGGCGTTTGGAATGCCAATCGAGACCTTTATCCAGATGGGAAGCGCAGTACACGGCTCCGTAAACGGACTGCTTACCTTTGCACTGCTGATCATTGCTCCGTTTAATATCTTTAAATATGCACTGACATCTCTGATCGTATTTGTAATTTATAAGAAGATCCGTGTTGTACTGAAGGGTGACTGATCATAAGCAGCTGCCGGAGGATGAAGAAAAGATCAGAAATTGGTGGTTTCAGATAAATATCTGAGAATGTGAGAAATGCCATGTAATATATTGCCGATGGGCAGTAAATTACATGGCATTTTTTATGTCAGGCGTTTTGTTCTGCAGCTTTCATGACTCCAAGCTCACGTCTGGCAAAAACAACGGCCAGCACAAATGCAGAGGTATCTGCAATTGGTCCTGCGTACATGACGCCATCGATTCCGAAGAAGACCGGGAAGATGACGATCAGCGGCAGCAGGAAGAGCACCTGCCTTGTGAGGGACATGATCACACCAAGCCTGGCTTTTCCAATGGAGGTAAAAAAGCCGGCGGACATAGGCTGGATCCCGTTGGCAAAGGTCATCAGCATGAAGATGCGGAGATATTTTTCTGCAAAATGAAAGTACAGGTCGCTGCCGTTTCCGAAGATGCCTACGATCTGATGCGGGAAGAACTGGAAGCAGATAAAAAATATGGTTGCGATCACAGTACATAAGGTTACGGAATAGCGGTATGTCTGGCGTACACGGCTGTATTTTTTGGCGCCGTAGTTAAATCCCCAGATGGGCTGGGAGCCCTGGGAGATTCCGATGCAGATGGCCATAAATACCTGATTGACTTTGGAAATGATCCCTGCACAGGCGATTGGAATATCACTTCCGTAAGCGGAGAGTGCTCCGTAATGGCGAAGTGTATTGTTCATGACGATCTGCACTGCAGCAATGGCAACCTGATTGATACAGGATGCCATTCCCAGAGAAAAAATGGCAGACAGATTGCGTGCCTTAGGAATCAGCATGGAGTGGTCCAGGTACATTTTTCGGAGTCTGGAAAAATAAAAGATGATCAGAAGTCCGGATACGATCTGGCCGATCACGGTTGCCCAGGCTGCACCTTTGATGCCCCAGCCGAATCCAAAGATGAAAAGCGGGTCCAGGATGGTGTTGATGGCGGCACCGGCCAGGATGCAGGTCATGGAATAGGTAGGACTCCTGTCTGCTCGGATCAGGTGGTTGCCGCCTGTGCTTAAAACATAAAAGGGAAGTCCAATGGCGGTGATCCCCATGTAATCAATGGCATAGGGCATGACGTCCGGTGTTCCGCCGAAAAAATGAAGCAGTGGCTTCAGGAACAGAAGGACGATGACAGAGAGTATCGTACCGGAGATTATCAGCGCGGAGAGTCCGGTTCCTGCAATGGAGCTGGCTTTTTTTTCGTTTCCTGCGCCCATTTCCAGGTTGTAATTGGAGGCGCTGCCGATTCCCAGGAGCAATGCAGCAGCAGTAGAGATAATGGTTACGGGAAATGCGATGTTTGTGGCGGCGTTTCCAAGCATTCCTACGCCCTGGCCGATAAAGATCTGGTCAACGATATTGTACAGAGCGCTGACCAGCATGCTGATGATGGCGGGAATGGCGAATTTGGCGATCAGGCTGCCTACAGGGGCGGTTCCCAGAGGGTTTTCGGCCTGGGCAGCATTGGTCTGGTTTTTCAATGTTTTTTCCTTCTTTCTTGTCTACAGTAGCTGTTTGGTAATGTAATAAGTAAATTTAAATTTTATAGCAGGGTATTTATTATAGCACTATTGTGAAGGGAGTGCAAGTATAAAAAATTGACCTTTGGTTTTGGATGGGATAAAATGTTTTTAGAAAAAATTTTCGGGAAGGAGTTTTTCAGATGGGTAAGATCAATAGTGTGAAAAAACTTACAGATAATAAGTTCGTGAATCTTTATGGAGTGGATGCGACCAGTGTACATGATACGCCGGTTTCTTATTTTGTGGCCTCCAGGGCGAAGAGTGTGGAGGATATGAAGCTTTCTACAGGGGAGAATCATCCGGATGGGGTGATCATTTACAGTGTTTATGGAGAGAAGCGGGATAAGGTTGTGCTGATCCGTCAGTATCGGTATACGATCGGCGGGTATATTTATGAGTTTCCGGCGGGGCTTGTGGAGCCTGGGGAGGATTTCCATGAGGGTGCTGTGCGGGAGATGTTTGAGGAGACCGGGTTGAAGCTGGAGCCGATCAAGGTTGCGGAGGCTTTTGAGAAGCCTTATTTTACGACGATCGGGATGACGGATGAATCCTGTGCTACGGTTTATGGGTATGCCAGTGGTGAGGTTAGTAAGGCTGCGCAGGAGGATAGTGAGGAGATCGAGGTTGTGATCGCGGACCGGGATGAGGTCAGGAGGATCCTGAAGGAGGAGAGGGTTGCGATCATGTGTGCTTATATGCTGATGCATTTTCTTGAGGATGAGGAGGTGTTTGGATTTCTTGGGGAGATTTAAACGGAGGTAGTTATATGGCGGAAGGGGACGCCAGTGAGGGGCTTCTTTCCAGGCTGGGGCTTCGTCGGGGGCTGGCTTCTAAGGTGCCGGAATTCTGCTAAAAGCGCTTCAAAAAATCTCGAACTCGCGTCTGAAGCCGCTCAAACAGCGAGATTTTTTGAAGCAACGCAGATTTCCGCCACCTAAGAAGCAGCTCCCCTCCTGCAGAGTCAGTCTGGAAAGAAGCCCCTCACTGGCTGTGCGTTGGCCGTGAGACGTGTTAAATCTCGTGGGGAGTGTTGCTAGTGGGGTGGTATGACGGGAGTTGGATGAGCCATCGGCGCTGCGCTGGATGGCTGGGAGGAAAGGCTGAGATTCCCTGTGGCTTGAAGAGGGGAATGGGTCATTGGCGCTGCGCTGGATGGATGAGAAAAACGGGGAATCTGCGGTTGTGGATTCCCCGTTTTGGTCAGAGCTCTGTGAGTTTTCCTAGGTCTTTGTTGTATTTGCAGTATTTGCCGTTTTCGGAGATAAATGGCTGGTAGGTGTCGGTACGGTTGTCTTTGACGTAGACGATTCCGGTGGCGATCATTTCTACCAGGGAGAAGCGTTTGCTTAAGCTGGAGATCCAGCGGTAGGTTTTTTCGTTGCCGGAGTCTGCCATGAGGAGGTTGTAGCCGCCTGGGCAGGCTTCCAGGGTGAAGTAGATTTTCTGGGACCGGATGGAGGTGTTGAAGACCTGGCCGGTGATGTAGGTGGAGAAGTTGGTTTCTACAAATTGGCGGAAGGTGTAGAGATCGTAGATCACGCCGGTGGTCTCATCTTTGATCTTGTCGCCGCGTTCGATGCGGGCTTTCAGGAGCTTGAGGACTTCGATGGTCCAATTGATGAAGGAGATGCTGCTGTAGGTCATGCTTTCCTGAAGTTGATCGACCAGCTGTTTTGACAGGATGTTGGATTTTGATGCTTCATTAAAAAGTTCTTCGTTCATAAGGTTCCCTCCAGTGTTGGATTTTTATATGGTTTTCGCTCTTTTTTTGTATCTTTTATTATAAGTCTGAATTGTATATAAAGCAATAAAAAATGCGTAAAATACAAAGATAATTATTGAAAAATGATATATAATTAACGAGTGCGTTTTGATAATATCAGTGTTTTCGGCAGCTTGTTTAAAAATGGATTGTAAACATCTAGTTAATTTGAATAAGTATAAGTAAGAGTTTTACCAAATATCGCCATTTTATTGATAAAATTTTGTTGTATATCTCCCTTGACATAAAGCCTTCCTCCGGGTGTATCATAGTGCTGTGTTAAAGGAGGTAGACTATTATGTTTGAGACATTACAGGAGAAGACGGAAGAGAAAGCAATGGTACAGTTCCTTGAACGCTTTACAGATTATCCATTTCTGGTAAAGTTCAAGAATTCCGAGTATCACATCGGAGAGGGTGAACCTACATTTACGGTGAATTTTAAGAAAGCGATTCCTCTGGCGGATCTGATGAAGAGCACATCCCTTGCACTGGGTGAGGCGTATATGCGTGGGGATCTGGATATCGAGGGAAATCTTTATGAAGCGCTGGACCATTTTCTGGGACAGATGGGGAAATTTTCTACCAATGAATCTGCTCTGAAAAAGATCATGTTCAGTTCAACATCAAAGAAGAATCAGGAAAAGGAAGTAACCAGCCATTATGATATTGGAAATGATTTTTATAAACTTTGGCTGGATGAGACTATGAGTTATTCCTGTGGGTATTTTATCCATGAGGATGATACGTTGTATCAGGCACAGGTAAATAAAGTTGATTATATCCTTAAGAAATTACATCTGGAAGAGGGTATGAGTCTTCTGGATATCGGCTGTGGCTGGGGCTTTCTGCTGATCGAGGCAGCTAAGAAATATAAGGTTCATGGTACCGGTATCACCTTAAGTCATGAACAGTATGCAGAATTTCAGAGACGGATCAAGGATCAGGGTCTGGAAGATTATCTTACGGTAGAGCTGATGGATTACCGTGATCTGCCGAAGAAGGAGTATCAGTTTGATCGTGTTGTCAGTGTCGGTATGCTGGAGCATGTTGGACGTGATAATTATCAGCTGTTTCTTGATTGTGTGGAAAAGGTTCTGAAGCCGGGCGGACTGTTCCTGCTTCACTTTATCAGTGCTCTGAAGGAGCATCCGGGTGATCCGTGGGTCAAGAAATATATTTTCCCGGGCGGAACTGTTCCGAGCTTACGTGAGATCCTGAACCATATGGCAGAGGACAATTTCCATACCCTGGATATCGAAAATCTCCGTCTGCATTACAATAAGACATTGCTTCACTGGGAAAAGAATTTCCGGGACAATATTGAAAAAGAAAAGACTATGTTTGACGAAGAGTTCCTGCGTATGTGGGATCTGTACCTGTCAGCATGTGCGGCAACCTTCCACAACGGAATTATCGATCTTCACCAGATTCTTATGACCAAGGGTGTGAATAATGATCTGCCGATGACACGCTGGTATTGATAAAAGCCTTTACAAACCTGCCGGAAAGGAATATCATACTTCTATAAAATTATTTATTAAAGCGTATAAGGAGCCTGTGGATTCAGCATATGATTACAGAAATGCTGAATCCGCAGGCTTTGTTTTTTAACCGATAAACCGCGAAGGAGTTATTCGGTCATGAGCAAGTAGCGAAGCGTATTGCGAATATTCGCTTGACTATTCCGTTTACCGATAATTATGGAATGTGCATAAAAACAAAGCTGCAAACTTGTTCAATAAGCAGAATCATAGAAAACTATCTTGACAGATCAGGAGAAAAGAATAATAATGTAATTACTTTAATAAAATAATTAATAAAAGATGATATGCAATAGAAAGAAATTAAAGGAGGAGAATAAGATGCTTCAGCAGGTAATGACAAATCCAGGAGAGATTATTTTCAGAGAGGTTCCAGTTCCGGAAGTGGGAGATGACCAGGTTCTGGTTAAGATCATGAACATTGGTATCTGCGGATCAGATATCCACGTATATCACGGCAAGCATCCTTTTACAAAATATCCGGTAACGCAGGGACACGAAGTATCCGGTGAGATCACGGGACTTGGAAAGAATGTGACAGGCTTTAAGGTTGGCCAGAAAGTAACCATCGAGCCTCAGGTATACTGCGGACACTGTTATCCATGCCGCCATGGAAAATATAATCTCTGCGAGGAACTGAAGGTTATGGGCTTCCAGACAACAGGAACAGCTTCTGAATTCTTTGCAGTAGATGCATCTAAGGTAACACCGATCCCGGAGGAGATGTCTTACGAGGAAGGTGCAATGATCGAGCCGCTGGCAGTTGCAGTCCATGCCGTGAAGCAGATGGGCGATGTAAAAGGGATGAACATCACAGTGATCGGTGCAGGTCCCATCGGAAACCTTGTCGCGCAGACAGCCAAAGGAATGGGGGCAGCCAGGGTTATGATCACGGATGTCAGTGACCTTCGTCTTGCAAAAGCAAAAGAGTGCGGCATTGATATCTGTGTAAACACAAAGGAGAAAAATTTCGGAGAGGCACTGGTAGAGGCGTTTGGTCCGGATAAGGCAGATGTGATCTATGACTGTGCCGGAAATAACATCACCATGGGACAGGCCATCCAGTATGCGAGAAAAGGTAGCGTGATCGTACTGGTAGCGGTATTTGCGGATATGGCAACCGTTGACCTTGCTGTTGCCAATGACCACGAGCTGGATATCAAGAGTACTATGATGTACCGTCATGATGATTATGTAGATGCCATTGATCTTGTAAATGCGGGAAAGGTTCATTTAAAGCCGCTGATCTCAAAGACATTTAAGTTCGCAGATTATCTGAAGGCTTATCAGTATATTGATGAGAACCGTGAGACAACCATGAAGGTTATCATCAATGTGCAGGAGAAATAACGGTTTGTAATCAAAAATAATAAGAACTCCCGGATGTTGTCAGTTATTGACTACGTCGGGAGTTTTTTGTTATGTAATGAGCAGAGTTTTAAAATCAAAAACATTTTGCTCCACAGGACGACAGAAAAAAGAGTTTGTGTTATGATGGAAAAAAGCATAAAGAACGTCGAGTGCAGATAAAAAATAAGTTTAGAAACTGTTTAGTTTTTTCCGCTGTTGTTGTTTAGAAAAACGCTGTATAAGAAAGATGAACAAAAGCGCTTTGCTTAAATATATCTGCAGGAGGGTGAAAACATGGAAAAGGGAACAGTAAAAAGAAGGATTTTTCTTTCAAATGCACTGATGGTGCTGGTGACACTTCTGATCTTTCTGGCCATTAATCTGGTGGTTGTGAAAATTTACGCGGAATCCGTGGAAAAAGAACTGAAGACATCTATAGAAGACCTTATTGGGGGAAGCGGCACATCGAATTTTTCGGATTCTGATAATGTAAAATATCAACATGAGGATGGCCAGGAACTTCTCGGAGATCTGGATGATTTTCTGGAAAGCTGGACAATCCACAGAAATGAGTTTATTCTTTTATTTGGGGCAGATGGAATTATCTGTATCCTTGTACTTTTGCTGATGAGTCAGATTTTTACAAGGAATCTGGAGAAACATATCATGGAGCCTCTGGATCTTCTGGCACAGGGGGCAGACCGCATCCGGCACAACGATCTGACTACAGAGATCCGGTATGTGGGAGATGCGGAATTTGAGGATGTGTGTATCACATTTAACCATATGCAGGAGCACATTTTGCGCGAGCAGGAGAAGAACCGGAAATATGAGAAAGCCAGAACGGATATGATCGCCGGAATCTCCCATGACCTGCGTACGCCGCTGACTGCCATCCGGGGAACGATCAAAGGACTTATGGACGGCATTGCGGCAACTCCGGAAATGCAGGAGAAATTTTTGCAGGCTGCTTACCGCCGGACCGGAGATATGGACGGCCTTCTGAACCAGCTGTTCTATGTTTCCAAGATTGAAACCGGAAATATGCCTCTTTCTGTTCAGAAAATAGAGATTGGGGATTTTATCCGGAATTATGTAAAAGGAAAGCAGGAACTTCTGGATAAGGAAAAAGAGCAGATGCAGGCAGAAACGGGAAATATTCATCTGGATATTAATGCAGATCCGGAACAGCTGCAGCGTATTTTTGATAATCTTCTGGAAAACAGCCGTAAGTATGCAGAACGTGATGTGCTGAAAACAGAACTTTCCCTGAAAAGAACGGGAGGCGGCGTGGAGATTTCTTTCCGTGACAATGGTGTTGGTGTTCCGGAGGAAAAACTGCCCTATGTATTTGATGAGTTTTACAGAGGCGATGAGTCCAGAAACAAAAAAGAAGGAAATGGTCTTGGACTGTATATTGTGAAATATCTCGTGGAAGCAATGGGAGGAAATGTCCGCGGTGAAAATGCGGACGGTTTCGTGGTACGCATGGAGCTTCCGGCAGCAGAAACTCTGGTGGATGTGCAGAAGGGAGAAAAAAATGGCGGACAATAAAAAAATCCTTATCATAGAAGATGATCCGGATATCAGTATGATCGAAGAAGCCTATCTTCAGGCTTCCGGTTTTGAGACGAAGATACTCTCAGATGGAATGGACGCGGCGCAGATCGCAGAGGAGGAGCAGTTTGACCTTGTGCTTCTGGATCTGATGCTTCCCGGAAAAAGTGGCTACCAGGTCTGCCGGGAGATCCGTGATAAAGTGGATATTCCCATTCTTATGGTAACTGCCCGTACAGAATCCGTGGATAAGGTGCGTGGCCTTGGACTGGGAGCGGATGATTATATTTCCAAGCCTTTTGATCCGGCGGAACTGGTGGCGAGAGTGAACGCAAACCTGCGCCAGTATCAGCGGATGGTGGAGAAATTTTCCGACAAAGGGCCGGATGCTTCCGAGGAGATCCAGGTGCAGGATCTTCGGATCCTGGTCAACAGCTGGAAAGTTTTTAAGGGAGATACTGAGATACGTTTTCCAAACCGAGAATTTGAGCTTCTGAAATTTCTGGCAATGAATCCCAACATTGTTTTTTCCAGGGAAAAACTGTTCGAAAAAATATGGGGATATGATTACGTGGGCGACAGCGCCACGGTTATGGTGCACATCAACCGTATCCGGGAAAAAATCGAGGATGATCCCAAAAATCCCAAGATCCTGGAAACGGTATGGGGGGCGGGGTACCGCCTCAATAAATAAAACATACGAGGGAGATGGGGGAAAATGTGGGTACTTTTTGCAGTTGGTTCTTCGTTTTTTGCGGGAATCACGGCGATCCTTGCAAAATGCGGGATCAGAAAGACGGATTCAGATGTGGCGACAGCTATCCGTACGGTGGTGGTGCTTCTGTTTTCCTGGCTGATGGTTCTGGTCACAGGAACCTGGTCCGGGATCAGAAATGTGGATGGAAAAACATTGTTGTTCCTGGTTCTGTCAGGACTTGCCACAGGAGCATCCTGGCTATGTTATTTTCATGCCTTGCAGAAAGGGGATGTCAACAAGGTTGTTCCCATTGACAAGTCCAGTACGATCCTGACGATCCTTCTTGCGCTGATCTTTCTGCATGAAGGTCTGACGCCGGTCAAGATCGTTTCCGTAGTGCTGATCGGTGCAGGTACCATGCTGATGATCACAAGAAAAGAAGGAACCGGAGACGCAGAGGAAAAAAACGGTAAGGAATGGCTGATCTATGCCGTGCTTTCCGCAGTATTTGCCAGTCTTACTGCCATTCTTGGAAAGATCGGAATTGCAGGGATCGATTCCAACCTGGGAACTGCCATCCGTACTACAGTTGTGATCGTGATGGCCTGGCTGATGGTTTTTCTCAAGGGAAAACAGAAAGAACTTCATAGGATTGAGAAAAAAGAACTGAGATTTATTGCTCTGTCAGGACTTGCCACAGGAGCATCCTGGCTGTGCTATTACCGTGCCCTGCAGGACGGCCCGGCAAGTGTGGTGGTGCCTATCGACAAGCTGAGCATTCTGGTTACCATTGCATTTTCCTGGGTGGTATTTAAGGAGAAACTTACGAAGAAAGCGGCATTTGGATTACTGTGTATTCTTGCGGGAACCATTATGATGGCGGTTCTGTAAGGAATGCGGAATGCTTTTATCCGCCTGACCTCCGGGCGTGGAACGGTATGTCCGGGATAACAAGAGTTTAGATATTATTTAGAAAGATACCTTCTGTCTGTTTAAGATCGTTGTTTATGATGATCACAGAAAACAGACAGGAGGTTTTTATATGTTAAGGGAAGGAATGAACGGATTCTGTATGGCACTTGCGGACAGCGTGCCTGGAGTTTCAGGAGGAACGGTAGCGTTTATCCTTGGATTTTATGACCGGTTTATCGGTTCTATCAATGATTTTGTATTTGGAAATATGGAAAAAAAGAAAACTTCTTTTTCTTATCTGGTGAAGCTTGGAATTGGCTGGATGACGGGCATGGTGCTGGCAGTTCTTCTTCTGTCATCGCTGTTTGAAAGTTATATTTATACCGTCAGTTCCCTGTTTATGGGATTTATCGCAGGTTCCATTCCGCTGATCATCCGGGAGGAAAAAGAAAGCTTTGGCGGTTCCCGGAACATCCTGAAGGGAATCGGGTTCTGCATTGCGGGAATCCTGGTGGTAGCAGGAATTGCATGGCTTAATGGAAAAACCGGTGTGGCTTCCATGGACCTTGGACAGTTTCACATCGGAACCGGGATCCGGCTGTTTTTTATCGGCATGATCGCCATTTCCGCCATGTTTCTTCCGGGAATTTCCGGTTCCACACTGCTTCTGATCTTTGGTGCATATATTCCGGTGATCACAGCAGTACGCGGGCTTCTGGGAATGGATTTTTCCTATCTGCCACTTCTGATCTTCTTTGGACTTGGTGTTCTGACAGGAGCGGTTACGGTAGTAAAAGGAATTCAGTTTTGTCTGGAAAAATTCCGTACCCAGTCGGTATATGCCATTCTTGGAATGATGATCGGATCGTTTTATGCGATCATGCAGGGACCTGCCACACTGAAAGTTCCACAGCCGGTGATGAGATTTGGTAATTTCCAGATTCTGGCAGCACTTGTGGGACTGGCACTTGTGCTGGGAATGCAGTTGATGAAAGAAAGAAGATAAGAGAAAACAGGCAGAGATTTTTTACAGGAGATGAGGTGAAAACATGTCAGTTGTGATCATACCGGCGTATAAACCGGATGAAAGGCTGGTCGGGATCGTAGATCAGCTGTGGACATATGGATTCCGGATTGTTGTTGTGGATGATGGAAGCGGGGAAGATTATCTGGATATTTTTAACAGAATCAACGATGTCTGCATTCTTCTCCGCCATGAGGAAAACAGAGGAAAAGGTGCTGCCATTAAGACTGCGCTTGATTATGTAAACCGTGAGATCTGGGGAAGCACACTGATCGGTGTGATGGACTGTGACGGGCAGCATCTTCCGGAGGATCTGCTGAAATTATTTGTCCATGGGGAAAACAGTGAGAGGCTTATGATCCTGGGTGTGCGGAATGTGGGAAAAGACATGCCGCTGAAATCGAGACTTGGGAATACCATCACGAGAAAAGTGTTTAAGCTTTTAAGCGGAGTCAGCATCTCGGACACACAGACAGGAATGCGGGTGTTTACCTCAGATCTGGTAAAAAAGCTCCTGACTGTGGAGGGCGAGAGGTATGAATATGAGATGAATGTGCTGCTGTTTCTGGCAAAGGAAGGAATCGATATTGATGAGGTTCCGATCAACACCATTTATCAGGACAGAGAAAATTCTACCTCTCATTTCCGGGCGGTGTGGGATTCCATACGGATCTACAAAGATCTGCTGAAGTTTACACTGTCTTCATTTTCCAGCTTTGTTCTGGATTATCTGTTGTTTGCGTTTTTTATGTTTTGTCTGCCACACACAGCCATGTTTGTGCTGGGAGCCAATATCCTGGCAAGATTGGTCAGTGCTTTTTATAACTACTGTATGAACTGTTATTTCGTTTTTCATAAGGAAAAAAAGATCCAGACGGCGATGCAGTATTTTGAACTGGCTGCTTTTATCCTGGTCATGAACAATATCATTCTGGAGGCGCTGACGCAGATCATTCATATGCCTGTGTATCCGGCAAAGATCCTGACAGAGTGTACCCTGTTTCTGATAAGCTGGCTGGTACAGAATTTTCTGATCTTTGCCCGTGATCCCGGGAACCGTCTGATGTCAGGAGGCCGGAGTAGAACATGGTAAAACGAATATTATGGATCCTGCTGGATGTGGCAGTGGCTGCGCTGATCCTTCTGGGGGTGTGGGTCATTAATTTTAAGATTCCCCAGAAGGGGGTCAGGGCGGTGAATATGGCGGAGGAGGACACGGCCGGAAATGATTCCGGAAGTTCCGGTTTGCAGAATTCCGGTGGGACTGGAAGCAGTTCAGATACAGGAAACGGGATGAACGGTACAGAACTTAAACAAACCCGAAAAGTTCTGAGTACCCAGGACTGGCATGAGAAATTTGCGGACAAATTTACCGATACAGTGGTTTCTACAGATACATCATACACAAGTCCCAACCTGTCCATTCAGATTTCTCATCACCAGTATGATTCCGGAACTGTGGATAACACACATGGTGGCAGTTATGCAAAATACGGAAGCAAAATTTCCTATGTGCTGGCGGATATTTACATTGGCGATATCACCTGCTTCCAGACTGCGTTTGCACAGGATACCTATGGAATTGGCTATACGGAAAAGCTTACAGATATGTCTGCAAGAATGAAATCCATACTGTCGGTCAACGGAGATTCCTATAGCAACAATCGTCACAGAGAGAATGGTACGATCATACGAAACGGTGTGATCTACCGCAGCCAGCAGTCCGGGGAGGAAACCTGTGTTCTCAACTGGGACGGAACCATGGATATTTATCAGCCGGGGCAGCTGGATGAGCAGAAACTCATCGGCAGAGGTGCTTATCAGAGCTGGATCTTTGGGCCAAGTCTGCTGGACGCAAATGGAAAGGCGAATGATAAATTCTGGACCTGGACTTACATCCGCCGGTCTCATCCGCGGACTGCCATCGGGTATTTTGAACCGGGACATTACTGCCTGCTTCTTGTGGACGGGAGACAGCAGAGCTCCAGGGGAATGTTCCTGGATGAGATGGCGAAGGTGTTTGAGGATCTTGGCTGCAAGGTGGCTTATAATCTTGACGGCGGCCATTGTTCTTTTATGGAAATGAACGGAAAAGTGGTCAATGATCCGTATAAACCGGAGCACGAGATCGAAGATGGGATTTTTATTACGGAGGGATCTTTATGAAGATATTAAGTACAATAAGAAAAATTCTCCTGCATGTCTGTGTTGTATGCAGTCTGGTTTCCATAACAGCAAAAATCCTGGACTGGTATAATCCGTATATGGATTTTTCCGGACATGTGAGCGGGCTTCAGATGGTGTTATATTTTGTGGTGATCTTGCTGGCAGTAACAGAAGGCGGAAAGAGGATTTCCGGGAAAAAATCTCAGAGCCGTATGAGAGAAAGAAGGTTGCATAATCATTCGGAAAGATTTATCATAGATTCCATGTGAGGATTACGCCTTTTTGGCGTATGAGGATGATGGAGTGAAATGAAATGTATTATGATCTGACAAAAGGCAGGATCGGCAAATGTCTGATCCGGTTTGCGCTGCCTATGATCGCAGGTAATCTTTTGCAGCAGTTTTATAATATTGCGGATACCCTGATCGTAGGACGTGTGCTTGGAAAAAATGCGCTGGCAGCCGTTGGTTCTGCCTATACTTTGATGACGTTTTTGACATCTGTTTTTCTGGGACTGAGTATGGGTTCTGGTGCTCTTTTTTCGATTTATAAGGGAAAGGGCAGTGACCGGGAGCTGCGGCTTTCTGTTGTCCATGCTTTTGGACTGATCATGGGTGTAACGGTGCTGTTAAATGTGCTGGTGTACCTTTTTACGGACCCGATCCTCTGGTTCCTGCGGGTGCCGGAAGAAGTGTACGATGGGATGAAAACATATCTGCTTGTGATCTTTGCAGGGCTTGTGGCAACATCCCTTTATAACTTTTTTTCCTGTCTTTTAAGGGCTCTTGGTAATTCCACGGTGCCTCTTGTTTTTCTGGCGGTTTCCGCTGTCCTGAATATTGGACTGGATCTTTTGTTTGTGGCGGTTCTTCCCTGGGGAATCGCAGGTGCGGCTTTTGCTACGGTGATCGCTCAGTATGTGTCAGGCGTCGGGATCACCATTTATGTGCTGCATTCCTGTAAAGATCTTCTGCCTGGAAAAGAGGAGCTTTGTTTTGACCGGGGGATTCTTGGTGAGATCGTGAATCTTTCTTCTCTGACCTGTCTGCAGCAGTCGGTGATGAATTTTGGAATTCTGATGGTCCAGGGGCTGGTGAACAGCTTCGGGGCTACAGTAATGGCTGCTTTTGCGGCTGCTGTGAAGATTGATACCTTTGCCTATCTTCCGGTGCAGGATTTTGGAAATGCCTTTTCTACCTTTGTGGCGCAGAATTACGGCGCCGGGAATCAGGAGCGTATCCGCAAGGGTACCCGGGTGGCTTTTGCCATGAGTATCGGGTTCAGTGTGATGATCTCAGTGCTGGTGTGTCTGTTTGCAGGGCCTCTGATGAAGATTTTTGTCAGTGGAAAAGAGGTGGCTGTGATCGCTGCGGGGGTGAAGTATCTCCGGATCGAAGGTGCGTTTTATCTTGGTATTGGCTGTCTGTTTCTGCTGTATGGTTATTACCGGGCGATCAAGCGAGCGGAGATGTCGGTTGTGCTGACGGTGATCTCGCTGGGGCTCCGTGTTCTGCTGGCTTATGTTCTTTCTGCTGTGATTGGTGAGGTGGGAATCTGGGTGGCGATTCCCATCGGCTGGGTGATGGCGGATGTTACGGGGATTGTTTATATGCGGCGGACGTGGTGAGGCGGCCATGCCTGTTATTTATGGCCGTTGTCGTATAGCTGCTGGATGTCTTTCGGGAGGTTGTCCGGGAGCATCTGGCGGATCTTGTCTTCGTTTCCTTCTTTCATGGCCTGGTCGTAGTACCAGCATTTGTATTTGAGCATATCGAGGGTTTTATTGAGTCGTAGGATTTCCTGTTCTACGGCTTTTTTTCTTGTCTCGAAGAGTTCTTTGCGGTTCTGGTAGGTGCTGCTTCCCTGATTGCACCATTCAAAGAATTGTTTGATGTCTTTGATTTCCAGGCCGGAGGCTTTGAGGCATTCGATCATGCGGAGGGCTTCCAGTTCGTGGTCGTTGAATTTGCGGATGCCGGATTCGCGTTTGAGGTTGGGGAAGAGGCCTTCTTTGTCGTAGTAGCGCAGGGTGGAGACGGGGAGATGGAACATTTCGGATACTTGGCCGATGGTGTACATTGGGGGTCCTCCTTTGGGTTTTTGTTTTTATTTTATGATAAATGGGGGTGGGATGCAAGTATAGGACGCCGTGGAGTGTGCATCGGTTCTGGCTGGGGCTTCGTCGGGGGCTGGCTTCTAGGCTGCCGGAATTCTGCTAAAAGCGTTTTACAAAAGTCCGAACTCGCTTCGCTCAAACAGCGAACTTTTGTAAAACAACGCAGATTTCCGCCAGCCAAGAATCAGCTCCCCTCCTGCAGAGTCAGCCAGAACCGATGCACACTCCACGGCTGGCTATTCAGGGCGGGAGGGATAGGGTGGCTGCTCGGGAGTTGGATGAGCCGTCAGCGCTGCGCTGGACGGCTGGGGGAAAAGGCTGAGTTTCCTTGTGTTTTTTTTGTGTGTGGGGGGAGGATGTCGGATTATGGGATAATTTTTGGAATAGTTTTGGGTGATGTGGTATAATTTTATATACCAGTAGGAGTGTTAATGACCAACAATACTATATTCGATGATGTTTTCCGGACAATGGTGGAGAAGATGACTTATCTGGTGGTTCCGCTTATTAATGAGGTGTTCCATACCGCATATCCGGAGGATGTTAAGATTGTTCAACTTCGTAATGAACATCAGTTGGAAGATGGGGAGATTATTACCGATTCCTGTCTAAGGATTGGCGATATGTTGTACCATATTGAATGCCAGAGCTTGGATGATGAAACAATGGCGGTCAGAATGGTTGAGTATGACTTTGCGATTGCATTGGAACACAGAAAAAAAGTTGATGGGAGATATTGTGTAGAATTTCCCAGATCTTGCGTACTATATTTGAGAAATGGAAAAAGAACACCGGATTTTCTGGAGGTAGAGTTAATCCTTCCAGATTCTCAGATGTGTGTATATCGGGTTCCGACGGTGAAAGTGGAGAATTATACAAAAGATAGTATTTTTGAGAAAAAGCTTCTGATGCTGCTTCCATTTTATATTATGAGGTATGAGAAGGTTGCGGATATAATAGAGAAAGATTCGGAAAAACTTCAGAGATTATTAAGTGAATATGAAGATATACGTAATAAACTGGGGAAAGAAATTTCGATTTCTGGGAGGGCAGAATTATATACAGATCTGAATAGGCTGATTATCAGAATATCGGATTATGTTTTCAGGAATAAAGAAAAAGTTCGGAAAGGAGTTGGCGAGGTTATGGGTGGAAAAGTTTTGCAGTTGGAATCTGAGAGGCTTCGCGAGGAAGGAATGGCGATTGGAAAAGCGGAAGGAAAAGCAGAGGGTGAAGCGAGATTGAGTGCACTGATCAATCGACTGTTTCTGGAAGGACGGTCAGATGAAGTACAGCGTGTGGTGACGGATGTAAAATGGCGTCAGAAGCTGTATGGTGAGTATAATCTGTAAGAAGTGATGTGTTAGCTATAAACCAAAATTAAGGGGATATTTTATGTGGATTTCTGCCAATGATGAGAGGATTCGATATACGGGGAGGATTGACTGGAGTGTGGAAGGGGAGCCGGTTTGGGTGTTTCCGGGGTCTTCGGCGGAGTTTTGGTTTTCGGGGGAGGTGCTGAGGATTCATGTGGAGAATTTTAATGAGTACTGGCAGAATTATCTGGGGTGTATTCTGGATCAGGTGCAGTCGGCGTTTTATTTGAAAAAGTTCGGTGAGACGGTTATTGAGGTTAAGGTGCCGGAGAATGAGTCAGGGGTGCATCATGTTTTGTTTTTTAAGCGGCAGGATGGGTGTCATGAGTTGAAGATCCTGGGGTTTGAGATCGGGGATGGGGAGAGGTTGATTTATCTGCCTCCGGTTTCGGGGCGGAGGATTGAGGTTTATGGGGATTCGGTTTCTGCCGGGGAGTCGGTGGAGGCGATTGATTTTACTGGTAAAACGGATATGGAGCATGAAGGGGGTTTTTCTAATTGCTGGTTTTCTTTTCCTTGGCTGACGGCCCGGATGTTGGGAGCGGAGCTTCATGATATTGCTCAGGGTGGGATCGCGCTGATGGATGGTCAGGGGTGGTTTCACAGGCCGGTGCAGACGGGGATGGAGACTGCGTGGGATAAGGTACATTATAATTCTGTGTTTGGGGAGATGACGGAGTGGGATTTTTCGAAATTTGTTCCTCAGGTGGTGATCGTGGCTCTTGGGCAGAATGATAATTATCCGGTGGATTATATGAAAGTGGAGGCTGAGAAGAAAGCGCAAGGTGTCTGTGTTTACGAACAAGAATCAGATCAGGTGACGCAGGTGGAGAATGGTTATTCATATTGTTGTGAGATGGCTGATAAATGGCGCAATCACTATAAAGATTTCCTGAAAAAGCTCCGTGGTGTTTATCCGGAGGCGTGGATCGTCTGCTGTACGACGGTTTTACAGCATGATAAGAGCTGGGATGATGCTATTGACCGGGTTGTAGATTCCATGAAAGATGAGAAGATCTCACATTTTCTGTTCAGCAGAAATGGTGTGGCTACACCGGGGCATCCCCGTATTCCGGAGCAGTTTGAGATGGCGCGGGAGATGGCGGATTATATCGAAAATGTGCTGGGTGTATATAAAAATAAATGAGATACGTAATGTGCAGCTGCAGACAGAAGAGATTACATTTTTGAAACTGAATTGCGTAAGATCAAGGTTGACGTAAAAAATTGCATATAGTATACTGTGAATGTTCATCGGAGGGTTGATTGTTCGACGGAAACAATGGCTGGATAAGATGACAGGCTGAGATGCCTGTTGCTTATCCGGCTTTTTTAACGTTTATAAAAAGGAGGATAAGAATGGAAAAAAACAACACCTTTACACAGGGTAGGATCCTGAAACCGCTGATCTTATTTGCGCTTCCTGTCCTGCTGGCGCTTTTTCTGCAGGCGATGTATGGCGCGGTGGATCTTCTGATCGTGGGAAAATTTGCTTCTTCTGCGGATGTTTCGGCGGTTTCCACGGGATCGCAGATCATGATGACGCTTACTAATCTTGTGAGCAGTTTTGCCATGGGAACCACTGTGCTCCTGGGACAGCAGATCGGCTGTGGGGAGCGGAAACAGGGAGGTCGGACAGTTGGAACTGCTATTGTGATGTTTACGGTGATCGCGCTGGTCATGACTGCGGTGCTTGTGATTTTTGCACCACAGGTAAGCAGCATTATGAATGCGCCGGAGGAAGCTTTTGACAAAACAGTTGTTTATGTGCGGATCTGTGGCGGCGGTATGCTGGTGATCGTGGCGTACAATCTGATCGGCTGTATTTTCAGGGGGATCGGAGATTCCAGAACGCCGCTGTTTACGGTTGCCGTTGCATGTGTATTCAATATTGCAGGGGATCTGATCCTCTGTGCGGGATTTAAGATGGGAACGTCAGGAGCTGCTTTTGCAACTGTATTTGCACAGATCATCAGTGTGATCGTTTCCTTTGGCGTTATCCGCAAAAAAGAGCTGCCTTTTGAAATGCATAAAACGGATATTGGGGTCCATGGCCGGACTCTCCGGAAAATGGTGGGGCTTGGTGCGCCTATCGCATTACAGGATCTTCTGGTAAGTATTTCTTTTCTGATCATTCTGGCCATTGTGAATTCCATGGGAGTAACGGCATCTGCAGGCGTCGGCGTTGCAGAAAAAGTCTGTGCGTTTATCATGCTGATCTCATCTGCGTTTATGCAGTCCATTTCTGCTTTTGTGGCGCAGAATTACGGAGCGGGACGCATGGACCGGGCAAAAAAAGCTCTGCATTATGGTGTGGCGGTTTCTTTTGCCATTGGTGTTGGAATGTTTTTCCTGTCATTTTTCCATGGAAATGTGCTGGCGGGAATTTTTTCCTCCGATGCAATGGTCATCGAGGCAGCGGCAGATTACCTGAAAGCTTATGCCATTGACTGTCTGTTTACGGCAATCTTTTTCTGCTATATCGGATTTTATAATGGAATCGGCATGACGAAGTTTGTAATGATCCAGGGAATCATCGGTGCTTTCTGTGTGCGAGTTCCGGTGTCATGGTTTATGAGCCGCAGAGCCGGTGCGACGCTGTTTGATATCGGGCTGGCAACACCGTTTTCATCCGTGTTGCAGCTGGTGCTGTGTCTTGGATGTATGTTGTATCTGAGAAAGAAAAAACGGGTGTAGGATACCGTGTAAACGTTTTCAGGAATGTGGTCTGTCCGTCTGCAAAAAACTGTGTTAAAATGAGCAAAGAGGATTTTGTCAGAGAAGGATATGATTAAAGAGACAGAATGTGGAAGTCCCACTGACAAAATAAAACCAGAAAAGTAATGTAGATCATAAAGACGAGGAGGAAATATCATGGAGAATATTTTTCACAGAGTAAGTATCCGTAAATATGAAGATAAACCCGTGGAGAAAGAGAAAATCCTTCAGATCCTGAAAGCCGGTATGCAGGCGCCAAGTGCATGTAATCAGCAGCCGTGGGAGTTTTATGTTGTGACAGATAAGGAGAAGATCAGGGAACTTTCCAAAGCGACTCCTTATTCCGGATGTGCGGCAGGTGCGCCGGTTGTGATCGTTCCGGTATATCGGAAAGAGGGACTGGTTGTGCAGGATATGGCACAGATCGACATGTCTATCGCCCAGGAAAATATCTGGCTGGAAACGGATGCACTGGGACTTGGCGGCGTTTGGATCGGAATTGCGCCGATGCGGGATCGCATGGATCTGGTCCATGACATTCTGAAACTTCCGGAGAATGTGGAAGTTTTTTCCCTCTTTGCCCTGGGATATCCGGCAGAGAGCAGGAAGCAGCAGGATCGTTTTGACGAGAGCAGGATCCACTTTGTAGAATAATGTATGCATCGGGCTGTGTCAGAATACAATGAAGAATGGCAGAACATATGGTTTTCTGGTACAGCAAGACAGATGTGATAGATAGTAGAACAGAATCGAGGACAGAAAAATGGAACATATAGCAAGAGACGAAGCATTTGCATTATTAAAAAAATACAACAAAGATCCTTTTCACATCCAGCATGCACTGACTGTGGAGGCAGTGATGAAATGGTATGCAAAAGAGCTGGGCTATGGCGATGACGCAGAATACTGGGGCATTGTAGGTCTGCTCCATGATATTGATTTTGAACTTTACCCGGAAGAACACTGCCTGAAAGCACCGGAACTTCTCCGTGAGGCAGGTGTGGGAGAAGATATCATTCATGCGGTGGTTTCTCATGGATATGGAATTACTGTTGGCTGTGGAGCTACCATTGAGACTGCGCCGGAGCATGAGATGGAAAAAGTCCTTTTTGCAGCGGATGAGCTCACCGGTTTGATCTGGGCAGCGGCGCTGATGCGTCCGTCCAAGAGTACCAAGGATATGGAGCTGAAATCCCTGAAAAAGAAATATAAAAGCAAAGGTTTCGCGGCAGGCTGTTCCAGAGAAGTGATCCAGCGAGGCGCAGATCAGCTGGGCTGGGATCTTGCGAAACTTCTTACTATGACACTTCAGGCTATGGCAGAAAGCGAAGATGAGATCCAAAAAGAGATGGATGCGGAAGAAGCCTGAATATAGTGAAAGACACCAATAAATCTTCTGATATTTTGTGCAGAATACATTTTGCAGAGCCGGGATTTTTGCGATAAAATATAAGTATAGGAACCGGAAAACTGCATTATGAAAGAGGTGAAGGGTATGAAGGAATACGAGATCATTATTGAAACTATTAATCCCTGTGGTGGTGATCGCCATTCTCAGCAAGAGATCGTTGAAGCAAAGATTGAGAGCCCGGAAGCTTATGTCAAAGAAAAAGGAAGATTTCCAATCATTGATAAGATTGAGAATCCCGACGGCGGGGTTGTGATCGTGACCGGTGATGGAAAAGGATACATGGTAAGATATACATTTTCTGAATAATGGGTAATGCGGCGTATGTGACGGAAAACGGATCATAAAGTGGAGTATGGATCTGTTTTACATATATGCCGCATTTTTATTGCTTTTTCGTGATCGGGCCAAAAAATCCTTGACCTAAAGCAAGGAGCTTGGAGTTGGTTTTAACATCCCATCCATTATCCGTTTTCCATTTGAAAAAATGGTGCGGGAGAATAAGAATGTAAATCTGGTGCGGCTGAACCTGGATGAGGCAGTGATACCGGAGAGCTTTGGTAAAAGGGAAATCGGGATCAACCGGGATCTTTGTATAGGATTTCAGCACAAAAAAAGACACCAAATATGCCCCGGCCATCAGACATCAGCCAAAGCGATATTTAGTGTCAGAAAAATCCATATTCAATTTGCGCGAGGATTATTATAGCAGATTTTTTTCAGGAAAAGTAAAGAGAAAAATTCTGCGAGAAATAGATGCCTTTTATTTTTGAAATTGAAATCTGCACAAAAAAACGTATGCAAATTTATAAAATATGTATAAATTATTTGTTGAAATTTTATAAAAAAAGGAGTAAAACATCGGTGTACAAGGGGTACAAACAAGATAAAATAGAAATGAGGGGCGATAGAGCGGAAATGTCAGATTTTCCACTCTATCTGAACATGGTCGCTAGTGGCCTTGATTGTAGAGATCAAGCCATCAGCGGCTTTTCTTTTGTCGTCAAAATCTATGCTGTCCCAGTTGTCGAGATAATAGGATAACTTCTTTATCTGCTGGGGAGATATGGTTTCAACACTCAATTCGGCGATTGCCTTTGAAATGGTCTGGCGTCGGGTGTCCAGTTCTTCAATTTTTTTGTTGGCGTAGGCAAGCAAGGTCGCATTGGCTCCGGTCAGCGTATCCAGCAGCTTTTCAATTTCTGCCTCCACCTGCGCCAGCTCCACTTGATAGGCGGTCAGCTTCGGATTGACTTTTTCCTCCCTGCCGTGGAGTATCTGAAAGTCTTTGAACTTCTCCTGCATGGCCGAGAAAATGAATTGCTCAAATGCTTCTTTGTGGATTTTCCCGCAGCCCGGACAGCCTTTGTTTTCCGTCCGTTTGGTACAGCGGAAATATCCGGTGTTGTTTGGTACATGGGTGGCTTTCAAAGCATACCCGCAATGCCCGCATTTGATTTTTCCGGCCAGCCAAGTGTTCTTCGGTTTCCGTCCCTGCTGGAAGGTGGTATTTGCCATAAGTTTTTTCCGACATTTCAGCCATGTGTCAGAGGAAATGAGTGCTTCATGGGGAGCGATAACAAGTATCTGGTCTTTTAAGCACCTGTCCTTGTCCTCCTTCACATCCCGCCCCTGATAGAGATAGCAGCCGTTTGTTCCGGCAAAGTCAGAAGCGTCATTGACAATCGCTGCGCCCTGGCTCTTGAAAAATTCGTACAGCTCCAAATCGGCCTGTGCGTAAACCGGGTTTCTTAAAAGCTGGGAAAGAAATGTACGGAACATGGATTTGCCATAAATTTTTATATCATGTTCCTCGAAGTATCGGGTAATATCTCCGAAGGAGGTTTCCGGTTCAGCGTACATTTCAAACATCAGCCGAACATGGTCGGCGGCTACGGGGTCGGCAACCATTTTCTTTGTGCGGATACCCTCTACCACAGTAGGCTCTAACTGATAACCGTATGGTGCTTGTCCGCTCATGTGAAAACCTTTCAGGCACCGGGAATAGTAGGCGTCTGTGACACGCTTCTGAATTGTCTCTCGTTCAAGCTGGGCGAATACAATACAGATATTCAGCATGGCTCGGCCCATCGGGGTCGAAGTATCAAACTTTTCTGTGGAGGATACAAACTCTACATCATACTCTTGAAACAGCTCCATCATCGTTGCAAAATCCAGAATAGAGCGGCTTATACGGTCTAGCTTGTATACGATGACCCGCCTGACCTTTCCCTTGCGGATCTCGCCCAGCAGCTTTTGAAACTCCGGCCTGTCCGTATTTTTACCGGAATAGCCTTTGTCCTTGAATACCCGGCAGTTTCCACCTTTCAATTCATACTTGCAAAAGTCGATCTGACTTTCAATGCTGATACTGTCCTTGCGGTCTACTGACTGTCTTGCGTAAATACAATCTTCTCTGATAAATTCCATATTGGGCTCCTTTCCTTGTTGGAATGGAGCTACCAACCTTACAACTATATTATACCATCAGCAGCCCCGGACAACAATGTTGCGAATGATTAGGGAAATCTGTCCCCATATTTGCTGAACACCTCGTAAAGACAACGCTCAATTTCTTTTTTACGCTGTGCTTTCTCCTTCGGGGGAAGTACCGGCGTGAGGCTTTCCAGCACAATGATCTTCCCTTGAAATGCGACAGATTTTGTTTCTCGTTCATAAGTGACAGCTTGCGTCATTGAAAACCTCCTTTGCGAAAGTGCGTGTATATGCCTGCCTTTCCCACTTGTCCCGTGGGGAAATGTCAAAAGACGGCACCCAGCAGGTGCCGCCCTTTGAGCTTTCTCCACTTCGGGTCGATGTGGCCCGAGGTCAGTAAGGACTGGAAAGGTACTTTTCTTTGGCGTCCTCCACGCTGTTGAGGTCAAATACTTCATAAAGCTGCCCCACAACACGCCGTATATCCTTCTTTGAAAATCCGCAGTCCTCCATTGCCATAATGACATAACCACGGCAGGCGTCATTGCTCCATTCGTCCGGTTCCAAGCCGGGGATCATTCCAAACGCATTTCCCATAAAGTGCTCCTTTTTTGAAAAGATGGGGAGCCACGCCGGATCGGTTGGCCTATCATCAGACAGCATTGCCGGGGGCTCCCCATAGGTTTTCACTTCATTTCAGACACATCGGACGGACATAGGCTTCATGCCCCATAGTATTTCAACTCTCCCCATTCTGATGGCAAGGCGTTCTCATTGCCTGCGACGGCTCACGGCTTGCAAGGCCGCTTCAACGCTCGGACTGTGACTAAACGCAAGTATCCGGGTTCTGCGCCTGTTCCGGTGGAGCCAGCCTTTCCCCACCTATGGCATGAACCTGTTCGCTCGCTCAGTTTTACAAAGACTGTATTCTCTGAAATCCAAGGTCATGGCGGGTCTGTCACACAGCGCGTTCCCCTTCGTATCCGGGTGTCTTTTTATTCAATTTTCAATCTGCATGAGGCTTGTCTGAACCTCGGGCCATTGTGACCCGAAGTGTTTTGCCTCTCATAAGCCATTTCATTTTCCGGCCTAAATCGGTACGCCTTACAGAGAATTTTTCAAAATTTTTTCTAAGCGCCGCAGACCTCGCTCGATTGCGACACGAACTACTTTTTCATGGACGCCCTCTGCCCGGGCAATGTCCTGTTTGGTCATGCCGAGAATGAAATGAGCATAAATCCGTTTTGCCTGTTTGTCCGGCAGACTGGAAATCGCTGCGTGAAGCTCCTGCATGGTCACTTTCCGCTCATACAGTTCATGGGGAGATAAGGCAACAAAGACAGCTTCATGCTCCAGCCCGTCATCCCGATCAAGGGAATAGTAGGCTTTGTGGCGGTATGTACGCAGCCGATAAGCAGCCTCTTTACGATCAAACTCTTTGAACATTTCTGCAACTTCTTCCGATACTTCCATGAAGCAATCTGATGTATAGAATGGGTAATAGTCCCGCAAATTGATAATAGTCATATTGACCTCCATTTCGGTTGTTGGTTGACGAGTGACCGAAACGAAGGCGGCGGGGAGCGGCACCGGGGAATGACTTCGGGCCAACATGACCCGAAGCAACCCCACAAGAACGCAAAAGCGCCCGGGCGGCACGAAGCCACACGGACGCATGAAATGACATAATAGTTAAGGTTCCAACAAATTTCGCGTACATAGCCGGAATAACCCGGAGGGGGAGCTATGCTTTTTTTAATTGATGTAGGTCATGGGTACTATGAAAAGAGGCAAAAATAGACACGGCGGCAATCCTCCTATATGCCGCCGTGGATTTACACGGTGTTAGGTCGTCGTTGGTTTAGGGGAGACGAAAAGAAACGGCGGCTCTGAAAATCAAAGCCGCCGCTTCATAGGCGCGTGAAAATGTGTCTGCTGTACGACGGCTTTTTTTCTTTTGCCGTCGTCCGGCAATTCACAAGTTATTTCACAAACTGTTCTAATTCTCCCTTATCCACAGAAACCAGCTTTTCAATGTTGCCGGCCTTGTCACGAATAACATTCAAGCTAACGCCATCACTCACCCCTTTGTCGCAAAAAGTGTAATGCTCCTTGTCGTAAAGGATATAGATAGGCTTTTCGCCGTACATCCAATGATTAAAAGTCTTGTCATAAGAAACGCCAAATTCGGTGTATGCGTCCAGACTGTCATCACGATAATTCAGATCGCCTTGTTCAAAGCTACCACTTCCGGCCGTAATTCCCGCCTTTTCCAATTCGGCTTTCAATGCCTCCTGCTCTTTGGTGCGAGCATTAAAGTCAGCGTCCGAGGATTGCTTTAGACCTGTCAGAGTTCCATCTTTATCTCTAATGGGTTCAACGTCTATCACGCCGTCATCATAGGAAAAGCCATTCGTTTCATTAGAATTGATCTGATCCTTGAAATAACGCACGACTTGCCCGTTATAGAAGAAACGATCATTTTCCGTGTCGTATGTCATACCATACGGTTCATAGATAGAATACTTTTCAGCAATCTCAGCCCGGCGTTCTTGCTCCGCTTTGACCTGTTCCTCAGAGGAAAGGACTTCATCATTCTCGTAGGCTTGCACCGAGGAAGTCTCGTCAGAGGAAATGGGAGTGCCGCTATCTTTCGCCTCCTCAAAAGGTGTTGAGCTGGTAGTTGACTGGTTGGGTTCCGTCTGGCTTGCCGCGCTTGTAGCACAGCCACTTAAAACAGCTGATGCACAAAGTGCCATTGTGAGTAAAAGAGTTGTGATTTTTGGTTTTTTCATATTCTAAAACACTCCTTTCTGTTTCTGAATATATAGTAGCAGAACTGTTTGGGATACCATTGTGGCGAATATGTTTTTTATGTGTAGTTAAAAATACGGGGCGATCAAATTTGACCGCCCCGCATTTTTCAAAATCGGATTGAAAACAATACCCCTCTGTCTGTGTTTTTCAAGCTATATATTATATTGTGCTGTTCTAAAATAGTTTTGACGATATAAAGTCCTAAGCCGCTACCCCCTGTTTTTCGATTGCGTGATTGCTCCATCCTATAGAAAGCATCAAATAATTTTGGAATTTCTGCTTCTGGAATATGCACACCAGTATTTTCTATCTGGAAAACTACCGATCCATTTTTAGAAAATGCGTCCATATAGATTGAACTGCCTCTCGGAGAATACAAGATGGCATTAGAAACAATATTGTTAATTGCTTTTTGTATCAGCATTTTGTCTACGACGATTTGCAGGGCGGGAGAAATATTCTCGTTCCAGTCAATTTCCTTTTGTACAATCAGATCCTCAAATAAAGCATATTCCCGTTTCAGAAGATCAGAAAAATCCATTTTTTCTTTTCGCAGACCTACTTTAGATGATTTCATACGCGAAACCGTCAGTATTTCTTGTACCATGCTCTCCATTGTATTGATGATTTCAAGGGAGCGCGATAGATATTTATTGCGATCCTGATAATCGCCCACATTCAAAATCATCCCCTCTGTCTGCCCCTTGATAATTGTAATAGGCGTTTTTAATTCGTGAGAAACAGCAGAGAAAAAATCAAGTTGTGCCTGTTCTAATTCTTTTTCGTGCTCTATGTCTGCCTGCAATTTTATATTTGCTGCCTGTAGATTTTCCAAAGCGGCAGATAGCTTTTTAGACATTTCATTCAAGCTATGCGCCAGGACACCAAGCTCGTCTGTCCGACTTTCTTCACACTTCCAGCTAAAGTTTAGTTCAGACATATTTTTTGATACTGCGCTCAGTCGTAATACGGGCCTTGTAACATAGCGGGAGTAAATCATTGAAGCAAGCGTAGCAATAATAAGAATAACAAAAAATAGAATGATAAAAACATTTGCCAGAGTATTCCTAAGCAGGTCAACCTCATGCGCGCTACCGGCAACTGTCAATGTATAAACAGTGTCCGATCCTGCGAAAGAGAACAGGTAGCTATGTGTTGCCCGATACGCCGCCGGATCAGTATTTTCAGTTGCTATTCCTCCATCAAGAAAACGAGGAAATTCTTTTACCCCCTGTGAGGGCAGTTCGATTGCGTTACCGTCATCGTCGGATAGTTGAAGCAATACCCCGTTATTGTTCAAAAGAAACTCATCAAAAAGCGTTCCGCTTTCCAACGGGGACATGGTTTGCAACTCCGCAATAAAAGAGGAAACCGTATTTTCCAAGCTTGCGTCAAGTGTTGTGCTATATGTTTTGGGAACGAGCCACGAAATGACGGTATATGTCAGAACACAGCAAATACTGGTCAGCAAAAAAGTGATTGCAAATATTTTTGCAAATAGACTTCCTTTAATTTTCTTTATCAATTTTATATCCCACCCCTCTGATTGTCTGGATGAAGTCAATCCCCAACTTTTTGCGAAGATTTTTAATGTGAGTATCTACAACCCTTTCATCGCCATAAAAGTCATATTTCCATAGCTTATCCAGCAGATTTTGCCGCGTAAGTACACGCCCTTGATTTAGCAGAAGCTCCCTTAACACCTCAAATTCTCGCTGGGTAAGGTCAAAAGAAACACCGTCTACCACAGCGGTATAACTGTCCATATCCAGAACGAGATTTTTATAGGTAATCGTTTGGTGTTCCTGCTCTGGAATCATAGAACTTCTGCGGAGAACAGCGCCGATTTTGCGAACCAATATCGGCATGGAGAATGGCTTTGTAATATAATCGTCAACCTGTAAATCTAAGCCTCGGATTTGTTCCTCCTCTCCGTTTAGAGCAGTTAGCATAATGATAGGAACCTGTGATTGCTTACGGATTAGCTCGCAGACTGTAAATCCATCAATTTTAGGCAACATTATATCCAATAATATCAAGTCAAAATGAGCGGATGAAAACAGTGCAATAGCCTCCATGCCATCACTTGCAATCGTAATTTCATATCCGACCTCTTGCAAAAAATTTCTTAAAAGATCTTGAATATCTAAATCGTCCTCAACAATTAAAATGTGCTGCATAAAACCACCTCCATTGGTATAGTAGCATAAAATTTTGTGATTCGTGTGTAGTTCCTATCTAAATTATAATTGAAGCCATCAAATCTTTCAAATTTCAGAGCATGAAACAAAATACTACCTAACATCAAATTTCATTACATTCTCATAATCTAACGCGAAATGTAGAATGATATAGGGTGATATGAGAATGAACCAAGATGAAAGAAGGTTTGACTTTCACGGCCTCGGGGCGGCTCTCAAAAGAGCTAGAGAAGAAAAGGGCTGGACACAAGCCTATGTTGCGGAATTAGTAGACCGTGACTCCCGTACCATTATGAATATTGAGAACAAGGGGCAGTATCCCAGCTTCGACCTTTTTGTTAAACTCATTACTATGTTTGACGTCTCAGTTGACCAGTTTATTCATGCGGATGGAGGGGCAAGGTCAAGCTCTTGCAGAAAGCACATTGATGTACTTCTAAACTCCATGAATGAAAAAGAGCTTGTCGTGATAGAAGCCACAGCCGAGGGCATTAAGAAAGCCAGAGAAACGGAGGTTCCAGAATAAGGGCCTCTGTTTTTTTGCGCCATTTTAGGGGCTGCCGCTAAGTGGCAAGCAATGCCTCTGTGGCCACAAGTGGCACAAAGGCGGCTTGTTGGGGCTCGCCCCAAACCCGTATCTTCGGGCCAACATGGCCCGAAGTGTCAGCGTCGCTTTGCTCCTTGTTTTCATAATCTCAACGCTCCTTTTCATGCTTTCTGCCCGGCTCGGTGTAGCCCAGCAGAGTATCAATGTTCGCCTTGATCGTGACGATCTCCTGCATATCCCGTCGTGCCTTTTGATATTCTCCATAGAGCTGTTTTTTCTTTGCTGTGAGCTTACGGCCTTCTTCCTTCAGCACATCCATTTTGGGGAGCTTTGCCCCGCCCAGCAGAGAGCGCATTTCCGCTTGTGCAGCCCGGTACAGTTCAAGGTCGGCCTCATGCTCCGCAAGGAATTTCCGGCTGTACTTCGTCGCCTTATACCGCTCAAAGACTGGGCGGGTTTTGGCATACTGAACCGTTGCGGCCTTTAGCCCGGCATTGGTTTTCATGGCCTGTTCCGTCTGCTTGACCTGTTCGGAAATAGCATGGAAACGGTCTGCCGCCTCGGTGGCTTTCTGCGCCAACTGCTCATAATCGGTCAGGCCATTGTCTTGTATATAGGCAAGAGCGGCGGCCATCTGCTTAATGTTAAATACCTTCGCCCAGCGTTCATATCCCGGCCCCTTACCGGCAGCCAGCTTTGCTTGAATATCCACCGCCAGACTGATTTTCCGCTCCGAGCGCCCGGGGCGTTTTTCTTTGCCCTCAATGGCGGCCAGAACATCTTGCAAGTCGTAGCCGTCCCCCAGCGTGGAGGCTCGCAGACGGGTAAAGCGTTCCTGTCCCTGCCCGGTCAGCCGGAAACTGATACCGCCGCCCCGAACCGTCTTGACCTCATATCCGGCCCGCTTCATCAGATTGAGAAATTCGTCCAGATCAGCGGGGCGTTCCGCCAGCGCAGTATCAATGGCAAGGCGCAGCCTGTCCTGATAGGAAAGCGGCCCTTTTCGTTCTTTCTGCCATTCTCCATAATTCCGATACTTACCCTTGCTCCGGGGCTTCGGGTTCTCCACAATGGACAGCCCGTTTTCAAGACACAGCCTGTCAGAGAGCCTACGGAGGGCAAAGCTGGAGCCCCAAAAATTTCGGAATTTCCGGGTGCAGTCAAGAGTGGTGGAGTTGTAATAAATGTGACAATGGATGTGCTGCTTGTCGGTATGTGTGGTAACGATAAAAGCGTGCCGCCCCTTCGTCCAGCGCATAGCCAGCTCATAGCCGATACGGTTTGCCTCCTTCGGGGTAATCTCGCCCGGATAGAAGGATTGTCGTATCTGATAGCACAGCACATCATTTTCTTTCTTCTGTTCCCGGCCCGTCATTGCGGCATAGCTGGCCTTTGCCAAAAGGAACTCGTCCGCCACGGTGGCCGGATCACATTCATAAGCGGAGATATACTTTCCGCTTTCTGTTTTCTCCGGGTCCTTGCCATAGTCCAGACAATCCCGGATGGCCTCGGCAATCGTTTCGCCTTCACCCGCATGGCGTTGTAACAAAGTTGTGGTAGCCAGAAATCATCCCTCCTTTCCATGAGAAAAGGGCAACCCATTCAGACCGCCCCGACTTCGGGCCATCATGGCCCGAAGCTGTTTAACTTGCCAGAAACCGATACAGAGCGGATTTGCCTCCGTCCAGCGCCCAAAGAAGGGAGCCAGCCGCCGCTTGCAATCCATACGGCGAAAGAAGGAAAGCAAGAAACAGAAATACAATCCCGCCTATGGGTGTCGGCGTGAAAAAAAGAGCGACACCCAGCACCGCTAGGATCACAGAGGCAATCGTCAGCAGGACGGCACAAATATCAAATAGGAACACCAGCAGAGCCGCCAGAAGGGACAGCGCCAAAGCAAAGGGAGCGACCAATATTTTCAGCAGTATCTTCATCTTCAAAACCTCCTTTATCTTTTCTATTTTCATTTTACCATGCCTGCCTAGGGACATAAATGTTGCGAATAAATAGCGAAACCTGTCCCGGAGGCTCGGGCCATCATGGTTAAAAGCCATTGTTTCATCAGAAAGAATATTGTATAATCAGTGTGCGAGAGAGGGGTGATGGATGTGCGAGAATCACAAAAGCAGTTGATTTTAATGGACTGCAAAATTATGATGAACAAATTAGGTGATATACCATTTGATATTTCCTTTGAAAAGCTTCAAACAGAGTTATGGAACATTGGAAACAAATATGGTATATCAGGACCAGAAGTGTTTAAGATACTTATGGATAATTTTCCAAAAAAGGGGGGATAAGGCTTGAAAAAAAGCAGAAGTTTATTTGAAGCGTTTCGGGCACTAAAAAATTTGGTTCAAGTGCTATTTAAGAAAATGCCTGTCCTTTTTTTGGTGTTAATTTATTTAGTAGATTTAGGTATACGAAGCTACCTGTCAGAAGGATTTTCTACTACATACTTGTTAGGATTACTTATCCTTTTAATTTCGATAGGTATTTATGTCAGCACAAAAAGCTTTTCTGAAACAACACTCAGCTTTGTATTAGGCGTACTAACGATTTACTCAATTGATTGGGAAAAGGCCAATATTACTTTATTTGTCATTTTATATTTAGCATATATTGTAATTGTGTTTTATGTTTCTGTTATAAGATTAGCGGCAAAGCAAGAAGTAATATTAAGCCAAGCTGCTTGTAAATTAGACATCAAAGACCATGATAGAATCTACAAACATCTAAAAGCTATTTCTCACACGACGACAAAATACAATCAGCTATCTATATTGGATAAAAGTGAAGTCATTCGATATTTGGCCTTTCGCCAAGTTATTACCGGCGAATATGAAGAAGCTATCAATGTAATCGAGTTAATCAAAAGCGTTTGTCAAACTGATATTATTTCTTGCTGTGAAATTTACTACGGTTTCTATGCGTACTGCTATAACAAGCAACCAAGAACTCCTAATATCTCCAGCGAGATTGAGAAGATGTTCGATAAAGTAACTACCCTTACCATGTCATACACAGAGTTTTTTAATGTTTTTGCCTCAACAAAAAGAATACTGGTTGAAGGGAAATTAACTTTTGAAAAGTATTTACTCGAAATACGAGAGCTTTCACTTAAAGGATACAGTAGTGAAGATATAATTGATTTGATGAAAACAAAATACCTATAAAAATAGGAGGGATAAAAGTCGTACGACTTTTATCCCTCCTATTCTACTTTTGTACCAGCTCGGAGAGCTCCCGCAGCACCTTTGACACCTCGCCCCACAGCTTTTCATAGTCCCGCTTCAATCCGTCGATTTCCTCCGGGTATACGCCATAGGTATGTGCGTGTATGGCAACCTGATTGAGATTGTTAGAACAGCGCCGTTGCAGAGAGATCAGCTCTTTTACGGGCGCAAGGTCGATGTGCAGGATATACCCATTCAGAGCCATTTTCCGTACATAAGCCCCGGCGTTGGAAATGCCCGCCTCAGCCATCCGTTCATGGATGGCTGCCAGCTCGTCCGGCGTTACCATGACGTGCAGATGGACATTCCGCTTGCGGTTCTCCATCAGCGTTCCAGCTCCCGGCCTTTCCGGCGCTCTTTGGGCTCTTTTACCTTGTCCAGCGGCTTTGCGTCCAGCTCCGGGGGCGTGGGTGGGATGGGCGTATTGTTGGGTACGCCGTCGATCATGTTGCAGTTCTGCTCTGTGGAGAGCTCGGCGGTTTTCAGATAGTTGTCTTTTTCGTGCATGGCGATCCTCCTTTATCGTTCCTCATGGTTTTTATGGCTCCGCTTCTGGCCGGGCTCCTTCGGGGGGTCCTGCCCTCTGGTTCCTTCTTTGAGCCGGGCGGTAATGGATGGGCGCACCCGGTCAGGATTGCCCGGTGCTGGTTTCAGTTCATAATCCTCCATCTGCTTTTCGGTCAGCGGCTTTGCGTAGGTCAGTTCGCCCCATGCCATCAGCCTGCCGTCTGCCACAGGACGCCTCCTGTCGTCATCGTAGTTGACGATGGAAAGAGGCTGGTTATCCGGCGACTTCGGGTAAGTTCCTATGTCCACGGGCCGCTGGGTGGAATAATAGCGGTAAACGCCCTCCGGTCCCAGTTCGGTATGCCTGACTGCCGCATGGTAAAGCTGCTGATAGTCGTCCACCCGGCGGTCAAAGTCCTTCTGCGCCCACGCCTGACTGTTTCCATAGCGGCCCCAGTAGTAATCCCGATGGTCGTTTTCCCCCTCGGTAAACTGCCAGGTCACAAAGGGGCTCGGCGCTCCCGGATTATGCCCCAGCGCAAAGCCGTGTCCGGTTTCAAAGGTGGCAGCTTTCAAAATCACATATCCTTGTACTGTCTCCAAGAGATACCTCCTTTCTGTGCCTCAGGCTAACATGACCCGAAGTGCTGGATGTTACGAAATAAGAGGGCAGACCGAGGAGGAATGTAATAAGATATTCCCACCCCGGAAACACCCTCAAAAAAGCCCGGAATGTCAAGCCTTTGGAGGCGGCAAATCGTAACAGCCGCCCGGTCTTTTCTCCCGCATTTTCCTCATGCGTTCCCGGCTTTTTCGGCGGTTCCCTTCGGCCTTGCAGGTGTCGGAACAGTAGGCTTGACGCCCCTCGGGCAAAAACGCCTTTCCGCAGACCGCACAGGCCCGCAGCTCCGGGGAGATGCCTTCCGTTGTCAGCGACGCTTGAAGCTCCGGGTTAAGAGGCAGGACAGCTTCACGGAAATAACGGCAGTACGCCCCTGTCCAGCACTTGTGCAGCATATAGCAGGCACAGTCAAGAGGAAGGCACAGGCCGCTTTCCCGGTCATAGTTGGCGCACATCCCCGTGACCAGAGTGCGGATTTTCTTCTTCTCGTCACGGGTCAGCTCCCGGGCGTCCATTTATGACTTCGGGCCACGATGGCCCGAAGGGCGGGGCTCCACGATCAGCGCCCGGAACTTCTTCCGGCACTGTTTTTTCTTTCCTTTGCACTCCTTGTAATAACGGCATCCCTTACAAGGGTCGTCATTGTCCCAGCCGGGGTGCGGTACTTCCTTCATCATTCGTTCAAAAGGGCTGCTTGTAAAATTCATTCTCATTCCTCCGTATCTTCCTCCCACGGCGGGGTATCTTCGTCCTCGGGTTCCTCTGCGATCTCCTCCAGCTCCCCGTCCTCATATTCGCAGTAATCATCTTCCAAATCCGGGGCTTCATGCTTCGGCTTGTAAATCTTGAAATAGTAACCAATTCCACCGCCGGCCAGCACCACCGCGCCGATCAGGAGCATAGAGAGAAGGGGGCTGTCCTTTTTCTCCGGCTCGGGTTCCGGTACTTCCTCCACAGGTTCGATGGGCTTTGGCTCTGGCTCCGGGGTCACTTCTTTGGGCGGTTCCTTACCCTGTTCGGCAAGAGGCAGAAGGTCGTCTGTGGTAACGGTATTGAGGAAATAGACGTTCTCGCTGGTTTTCTGTTTGTCGATCACCAGATAAAACACGCTCTCGTCTGCTGTGGTAATGGTGTAAAACTCTTTACCGTCCTCGTCGGTGGCGTTGTCCACCACGGTTCCCGTCCCGTCCGGGGTAAAGGGGTTCTGGGTTTCCGGCTCCGCTTCGGTTTCCACCGGAGCGGGAGTGGCCTCGGGCTGCGGCTCATTGCTCTGGGCGTAAGCCGGGACCGTAAAGATCAGGCAACACAAAAGGCTGGCAGTTATCGCCGCCAGCCTGCGGTATTTAGTTTTCTTCATGGGCTGTGTCCTCCTTTTCGGGCGCCTCCGGCTTCGGGTCAGTATGGCCCGAAGCGGTAAGGCTGTTTTTGGGGTCATTCAGAAAAGCCATAAGCTGGGCGGGTGTCAGTTTGAGGGAGCGCACCGCCTGTACGATCTGGCTGTTTTCTTCCTCCTGTTTCTGCTTTTCCAGCTCCCGGATTTTGGCCTGCCACTCGGCAGCCTTCTCCCGGGCTTTTTCCAGTTCCTTATCGAGCTTGTCGATCTTGTTCATGCAAGGACTCCTTTCCTCTGGCTCACAGACGCCCGAAGGCATAGAAATGTGTCTGCCAGTAGCTTGAATTGATATTTGCGTATTGGATGGGGGACCCACAATGGAGCATCATCCCGTCGCCCACATAAATCCCCACATGGGACACAGGGCCGGGGCTGTCATAGGTTCCCGTGAAAAAGATAATATCGCCCGGCTTTGCCTCGGAGGGAGAAATGATAGCACACTGGTTGTAAATGCCCTGCGCCGTGGTACGGGGCAGGTTGTGGACGCCGCTGGCCGTGTACACCCAGCAGACAAAGCCCGAACAGTCAAAGGAGGTGGACGGGCTGGAGCCGCCCCACACATAGGGCCAGCCGATGTACTTTGTGGCTTCTTCCATGAGCGCCGCAAAAGCCGGGTCATCCAGCGCCTCGCCGGGTATCTCATAGCTGGGGCCGGTATCTTCGCCGCCGTTGTAAATCCCTTCCCACAGATAGGGTTTGTTGCCCTTGAGCTGCTGCATAACGGTGTAGATTTCCCGCTGCTGTTCGTTAAGCCTCGGCAGGATCACGGCGGGCAGCGTTTTGTTTGTGAGGGTCACATTTAAGATGTAATACTCATAGGGGACTTCCTCGGTGGTGGTTTCCCCGGTCTCCGGGTCGGTGCTGGTTTCGGTGCGGTAGCGTATCTCGACTTCCTCCGTCAAGGTCAGCTCATACTGTGCCTCAAAGATCTCCCGCAGCTCGTCCTGCACCTGTTCACGGAAATACACATGGTACTTTGCCGAGAGATAGGACGCCAGCTCATAGGGGTTATGGCCGATCTCGTCCACGGAATAGCGGTACTCGTCATAGCCGGGATGGGTGCTTTCAATGTTCGCTACCGTCTGCGCCAGCTCGTTTTCCAGCGCCGTGTAGTCCTCGTCCACCCCCAGCAGGTCCGTATCCTCCGAGGCGTAGGAGGTGCCGGATAACGCATTGGCAAGGCCGCTGCCAAGCGTGGGAAAGATGGAGCTTACCGCCGACACAAGAAAACAGAGCAGCAACAGCAGGAGCAGGACCAGCACCGCCACAGGATGACGGGTCACAAACTGCGCCGCCCGCCGGGTCGCAGTTCCCGAAGCGGCAGCGGTTTTCTTTGCGGCCTTTGCGCCCTGTTTTGCAGCCGCCTTTGCTTCTTTGGAATACCGGCGTTTCAGTTTCCATTTCTGCTGCACACGGGAAAGCGGATTACTGGCAAGCTCCGGGTGTTCGGAGGCCATTTTCTGAAAATCCACATTGGCCCGGGCTTTTATGTCCTTCCGTTCCCACTTTGCCACCTTCCGGACCTGGTGCTCCCGGTATCTCCGTTTGGCATACCGGGTCAGTTTCCGGGCTCCGGCCTCGGCCACAAGTTCCGACTTATGGGCTCCTTCCACACCCACATTTTCATGCTCAACTTCGTGGATTTTGTTGTGGAGATAAAACCATGCTTCGGTGCGGGCTCCCCGAACAGCTTTCTTCGCAAGCCCCGGCGGCTTCTTCGCTGCCCGTTTTGCCTCGGTCTTGTCCAGTTTCTCCCGGGCCTTTCCCAGCTTTTCCCCGGCGTGTTCCGCTTTTGCCTGTGCTTTCTGGTACTTGTCCTTTTTGCTCCCGGCCTTCTCGGCGGAGCCCTCCGGCTCCTGTGCCTTGCCGGTATCCTGCGGCCCGCCCGCTTCATCTTCCTGCCTCATGCGGTCAGAGGGACGGCTTTTCCGGCTGTCCTCTTGAAACTTACCGCTTTTGGACTTCGGGCCATCGTGGCCCGAAGGACTGTCCTGCCCGGTATCCTCGTCCTCAAACCGCAGGCGTCGGGACGGTGCGGGGGAAGGCCCTTCCCGTTCAGCCGGTTCGGGGCGATTGCCCCCGGTATCCTCCGTCGGCCCCGGCCTCTGAAAATTCCGTTTGTCCGGTTTCTTTCCGATGATGTATCCCTCCTTTCCAAACCTCGGGCCATCATGGCCCGAAGTGCGTTATGCCCGGTTCATTTCCTGTTTTTTGTCCTCCGGGCGGGTGGTCATAATGGCGTACAGCTCCGTGTTCTGCGGGAAACGGTCAACAAACGGGATGGTGGTGTTCCCGAAGAACAGCAGCCCTTCGCCGGAATTGGTATGGGTCACATAGGAAAGCTGGTGGGGGCTGATCCCAAGCTGTTTGGCTAAAATCTGCCGGTCGCCCTGTGCCTGCGAGAGCAGCACAAGGAAGTCCGAGTTTTCAAAGATATTCTCGATCTCCGGGCTTGCCAGAAAATCCTTCACGTTCTGCGTTAAAGCACTGGGAACGCACCCTTTTTTTCGCAGCATTTTCCAGATCGCCACACAATAGCTTGCCGTCAGACGGTCACGGAGCAGCACATGAAATTCGTCGAAGTAGCACCATGTAGCGATACCGCGCAGGAAATTCATGGACACCTGTGAGTTTACCAAGTCCTGCATAATGAGCATGGCAATCGTCCGAAGCCCTGCCCCCAGCTTTTTTAAGTCAAGGCATACCAGACGGCGGTTCAAGTCCACATTGGTTTCATGGTTGAACACGTTAAGAGAACCCGACACATAAATTTCAAGGGCAGTTGCCAGCCGTACCGCCTCGCCCTCCGGCTGGGAACAGAGCAGGTCATACAGGGTTTGGAGGGTCGGCATTTTGCTTGTTTCCGGGTTCTGCAAGTGTTCCCGGTACATCTGGCGCACACAGCGGTCAATAACGGTACGCTCCACCGGCTGCAAGCCGTCCTTGCCGCCGACGATCAGCTCCATCAGCGATAGGATAAAGTCGGCTTTCAGCGCCATCGGGTTTTCCTCGTCGAAGCTCAAATCAATGTCCATCGGGTTGATGTGGTGGGGGCTGTCCGGGGCGATCTCGATGACCTGTCCGCCCAGCCGCTTGATAAGGGGCGAGTATTCGCCCATCGGGTCAACCACAATGATCCGGTCACGGGTGGCAAGGAACACGTTCACAAGCTCCCGCTTTGCGGCGAAGGATTTGCCGGAGCCCGGCACGCCGAGGAACAGGCCGTTGGGGTTTTTGAGCTTTTTCCGGTTTGCCATGATGACATTATGGGAAAGTGCGTTGAGCCCGTAATAGACGGCTTCGCCATCCATGCGGAGCTCCTGCGTCATAAAGGGAACGAAAATGGCCGTGGAGCTGGTCGTCATGCCGCGCTTGATCTCAATGCCGTTATGGCCCAGCGGAAGGCTGGAAAGAAAACCGTCCTCCTGCTGGAAGTCCAGCCGCTTCAAGGTGCAGTTGTATTTCTGGACGATACCCGACACCGTGAACAGGTCATTGTCCAGCTCCCGGCGGGTCGGGGCCATGTTTACCACAAGGAAGGTCAGCAGGAACATTCTTTCATTCCGGCTCTGTAAATCTTCCAAGAGGGTCTTTGCGTCGTTGCTGTATGTTACGAGGTCGGGTGGAAGTATGTCCATGTCGTACCCGGACCGGGCAGCCTTCTTTTGTTCCTCCACCTTCATCTTGTCAATGTCGGAGACTTTGGCCTTGATGGATTTTACGGCGGCGGCCTGATCGACGGTTTGGATATGGAGAGTGATGGTCATTTCCGCATCCATTTCCAAAAGCTCCGCCAGCAGCTTGTCCGAGAGCTCCGAGGCTAAAATCTGCAAGTAAGAGGCAGCGCCCCAAGTCGTCCCCACCCGGAACAGACGGCTGAAACGGAAGTCGAAGCTGTCCGGGGCGATAAAGTCTTTGGTGGAAAGCCCGGTTTTTGGAATCATATCCCATGAAAACCGGAAGGGGGAGCCGCTGCCGGGGTGGAGCTGCCCGTGAAGAAGCTCCAGCCGTTCCAGCCCCGAAAGGGAGCGGCACTTGACGCCCAGCTTTTTGAAGTTCCCGCAAATGTCCGCCTCTACACGTTCCAGCCTTGCCCTGGCGGTGGGAAGGTCGTCCACGTTCACGCCGAAGGTCAGGAGCTTTGTGCGGACAATGCCGTTGTTGCTTTTGGCGATCTGGTTTTCCAGCATTTCCACATACTCACACCGGACGCTGTTGTAATCGTCATCCTGCATGGGGATGTTCACGCTGTACCGGCTGCCCGGGCGGCTCCGGTGGTTGAGGAAGGAAAGCTGGAACGGAAGGCTGCTGTCAAAGTAGTTAAGGCAGGCGCTCCACCCGTCAAAGATGGCTGCCTGATCTTCGGACTGTGCGAGCTGGTAGTTGATGTCCTCGTATTCAATGGTTTTGGTGTAATAGCGGTCCGCTACCCGGCACACCCCATCCCGGTACATTTCCCGGTAAGGGAGGGTCTGCTGGGCGGTGGTGGGAATGTTTTTTCCTTTCGTGAACAGGCCGGTAAGGCCCTGCTTTTCAGGCTTTCTGCCTGCGGGCTTTCCGGCCCTTCTGCTGTTTCGCAATTGGCTGCGCCTCCTTTCTGGCGCTAAGCAGCGCATAGAAGTTTTCGGTTTTGTAAGGCCGCACACGGGGATAGAGGAACCGGGTGCGGATGATGTTTTTCAGCACTTTTTCCAACGGCAGGCCGTCCCGCTCATACATAGCCAGAAAGAAGAACGGGAGCATGAGGCCGATCATCAGGAACATGGCGGCGCTGTTCCCGATACTGTCACGGGAAAGCAGGTAGGCCGGGAGCCCCACCGCCGCTGCGCCGGAAAAACAAACAAGCTGGCGCTTCGTCAGATTGAAGGCCAGCTTTGTCTTGATTTTGGAAAGGTCTTTTGGTACTGGCACATAGGCCATTTGGGTACACCTCCTTTACTGCTTCGGGCCATCATGGCTCGAGGTTATCTTGCGGCTTCTTTGGCCGGGGTTGTACTGCGGGCAGCTTCGGCGGCCTTGCGTCCGCTCTGCCTTGCCCGCCAGTATTCGGGGTTATACTGCCGGATGGACTGATTGAGTTTTTCTTCAAACTGTTCTTTGTCCTTAATGCGGTCAGGGATGTTCCATAGCTTTTTGTCCAGCAACTCCCGGAGCACCACACTTTCCTGTGCGTCCTCCTCATAGCAGATATAGCCCTTGTCCTTGAAGCCGCACTTTTTCGCTGCTGGGGCGAGGACGGCGGCTACCTCATTTGCCACCATCGTTCCGCCGTGGCTGGCGGTAGATACCAGAAACACCCCCGGACAGAGGGTTTCACAGCTCTGCACCTCGCCCCACGGGGAGTTTTTCGGCGCATGGAACATTCCGCCCGTCCGGCTCCGATCCGCCTGCATGAGCGCTGCCTTTTCTAAGATGGCTTTCAGTTCCGGGGAAAAATAGGCATATTCCCGAAGGACACGGGCGGCCTCCCCGCCGCAGGCGTTCATCAACAGGGTATAGGCGTCGCTGTCCGCTTTGGTACAGAGGCCCAGCAGTTTTCCGTCGTAATAGCAGGCCGCGTCATAGCCCGTCCGTTTGCGTGGCATGGTTCCCGCCTCCTTTCTGCTTCGGGCCATTATGGCCCGAGGTCAACGCTCCGTCCCACGGCTGGGCTTTTCCTTCGGAGGCCGTTCCGCCTTTGCCCGTTCGGCAGCCGCTTTCCCGGCTTTGAGCTGGTCGCTGATGGACGCACGCCCCACAGAGCCGCGCTCCGCCATCTGTTCCAGCTTTGCCTCATAGGCTTGCAGAACAGCGGTGTTGAGCTGTTCTCGGAACTCCTTTGTGACAGGGTAGGCCATATCCCGGTAGCCGCCTTTGCCGTCCGGCTGGCTGGGCATCCCAAGAAAGAGGCCCTTGCTGCCCTGTACGATTTTCAGATTTTCCACCACAAAGCAGTCATTGAATTTCACGCTGGCAAAGCCCATCAGATTTTTCACAGGTTCGATGACCCGCACGCTTACATCCAGCTTCAACGGTGCGGCCGGGGTGGTGTTTGCAACCTTTTCCTGCATGGTTTCCTCCTTTCCGGCGGGAACAAGGTTCCCGTCCTTGTAGTCATAGCCTTCCGCCCGGAGTGCCGCCAGCGTGTCCGCCGATACGCACCCGGACAGTTTCAGATCGGTTTCCACCATAAAGCGCCTGGTGTCTGCTTTAGAAAATTCTTCGGGGAGCTTTCCGTAGAAAGCCGGGTGCGGCTGTCCGTCCGCACCCTGTTTGTAACGCCGAGGCATACCGCCTCCTTTCCGCTTCGGGTCAGCATGGCCCGAAGTCTCTTAATGGCAGCCGAAGATGGATTTTGCAAGACTGCCTGTTTTGAATAAGGTAAAACACAGCAGCACCGTATATCCCACACAGCCCCAGATTGCCCCGATGGGGTCGCCGTCGGTGGCGATACTCTGGATCAGCACCGCATAGATGGCGACACAGACTAAAATCAATAGGCCTTGAAAGCCTACTGCAAAGAGGGAGCGGAAATAGTTCTGCCCCATGTGTCCGGTTTCCCTGTTGGGGACTGTGGCAAACGGGATAGGCGCTAAACTTGTGAGTAAATAAATTTCAATCATACGGCCATATACGATGACGAAGATCACGATGTTTAAGGCAATCATGGTAAGCTGGATCAGGAAGGATTGTAGCCAGAGTCCGAACAGAGGACCTAACTCCATCGCCTCAAGCTCTGTCCGCAGACTGTCCAGCACATCCGGCGTGATCTCTGTCCCGTTCTGGATAATGCCCGCTGACTGCTGTATCACATGCTGGCTCACATCAAAGACCGCCAGCACGATATTGAAGGTGTTCGTCAGGAGCATCACAGCCACAAAGGTTTTGAACACCCACTTAAAAAACATCCATGTGTCAACTTCATGGAGGTTGTTGCGTTCTATGAGCATCTGTATCAGCTCATAAGTCATTACAAAAGTGAGGATGACCCCGGCGATTGGCAGGATGGCAGTTTCAGAGATCTGTCGTATCATGGAAAAGACCCCGGCGTTCCAGTCCGCCGGGGTCGTGCCTACCTGTGTGGCGATCTCGCCAACGCTCTGATTGACGTTATCGAAAAGGCCATCCAGATTTCCCATGATACCATCGACGAGCAGACCTTTCAGCCATTCAACGATTGCGTCGATGATAAAGTCCATACATCAGCTCCT